>JAFEBR010000359.1 GCA_018242565.1 Planctomycetota bacterium
GATTACTATGCCGAACAGAGTTGTACGGCCGGTCGGTCTTCGTTTATCACGGGACAGCACGGTCTGCGGACCGGGCTGACCAAGGTCGGCCTGCCCGGCGCCACGCTCGGGTTGCGAAAAGAAGATCCCACGATCGCCGAGGTGCTGAAACCGCTGGGGTATGCGACTGGCCAATTCGGCAAAAACCACCTGGGAGATCGCAACGAATTCCTGCCGACGGTACACGGCTTCGACGAATTCTACGGCAATCTGTATCACCTGAACGCCGAAGAAGAACCCGAGTTGCCGGATTATCCCAAGGACCCGGCCTTCCGTGCGAAATACGGTCCCCGAGGTGTGCTCGATAGCAAGGCGTCGGATAAAGATGATCCGACGGTCGATCCGCGGTTCGGGCGCGTGGGCAAGCAGGTCATCAAGGACACCGGTCCATTGACTCGTAAGCGGATGGAAACGGTGGATGATGATATCGCGAACCGCGCGGTCGACTTCATTCAGCGTCAGGCCAAAGCCGACAAGCCCTTTTTCGTGTGGGTGAACTTCACCCATATGCACTTCCGAACCTATGTTAAGCCCGAAAGCAAAGGCCAATCGGGTCGCTGGCTGGGCGAATACGCCGATGCGATGATTGATCACGACAAGAACGTCGGTACGGTGCTGAAGGCGCTCGACGACGCCGGCGTGGCCGACAATACGTTTGTGATGTACAGCACCGACAATGGCCCGCACATGAACTCTTGGCCGGACGCGGCGATGACTCCGTTCCGCAGCGAAAAGAACACGAACTGGGAAGGTGCTTATCGGGTGCCCTGCCTGGTGAAGTGGCCCGGCAAGATCAAGCCGGGGTCGGTTTCGAATCAGATTGTCAGCCACCTCGACTGGCTGCCCACTCTGGCGGCCGTCGGCGGTGATGCCGAGGTTTCGCAGAAACTGTTGAAGGGTTACAAAATCGGCGAGACCACCTACAAGATTCACCTGGATGGTTACAACCTGGTGCCGTTGCTGACGGGCGAAGTTGAGAAAGGCCCCCGCTATTCGTTCTTCTACTGCAATGACGATCAGCAATTGAC
>JAFEBR010000360.1 GCA_018242565.1 Planctomycetota bacterium
CCAGCCTGTTTCCACAACTCTTTCACAGCGCGATAGGCCGGCTGATAGTCAGGTTGCTGCTGGTGGTAGCGATACATTTCCCAGGCCAGCGAATTCGAGGCCTGCACAAGTTGCACCAGCCCTTCGTCAATCTGGATCGGATCGTCGAGAATATCGACAGCGCGAACCGACGGTGCCAGACCGCCCAGCAGACAGACGAGCAATCCTGTGATCACCGAAACCGAACGCAAGCTCTTAAACATGACAGTCTCCGTACGGCTGTGAATTTCTTGCCGAACCACCTGGAATTGTACGCAGACCCCAACACGCCGTTTTCAATTCCGCTTCAGGAAAAACCCGACGGCTCGAAAAGTCGTCTCGTCTAGATTCGTCCAGGTCCCACGGCCGACGTGACGCAACACTACCGAATCGCCGGATCGTCATATCCGAAGGGCTCGCCCGCGGGCCGCGTTCCGTGGCGACGAATCTTTGACGCCCGACACCTGCAGACCGCAATTCATACCCCGGCAACGGTTGAACCCGATCAGACGCTGCGGTCGGCTCAAACCCACACAACCGGTCTTTCGATGCATGCCACACAGATGGCAGATCACATTTTCGGGGTCTGTCCGGGCGCACTGCAGACAATCTCAGCGAACAGACCGACCGCGATACGACTTTTCACGTCAGCTACGTCGATACCAGACATGGGCCGTTGTCCTTGTGCCTGAGTGGTGCGAACGGCACCGGGACTCTGTAACGGAGACACAGCCGATGTCGAAGTCAACGACTCTGTTGGTGTTGGGCTTCGCAACCGCCACCTGCGGCTGCGCAACCCAGATCGACCCCTCCCGCGACCTTTCGGCCGAGTCGGCGGATCATGGCGCCGCCGATCCATTCCCAGACAAGCTCGCATGGAATCTCCACGCAGAACCGGTCAGTCTGGAAGAACCGACCCCAGTCGAAGACCTGGGTGAACCGGGCGAACCGCTGGCCCCCTCCGAGCGATCAGCGTTTCAATTGCTCCCGACCTATCGCCTGCCCGGCAACACCCGCCGCACGACCGACGAAACCGTTGAGGCGCATCCACCAACAAAATTCTTGCTTCCCCATTACATTCAGGAACGTGAGCCGACGGCTCAACAACCCAGGTAACAACCTCCGAGCACAGCGCCCCGCGTCATTTCCAGCGATCGACCGCGTCGAATCGGCTGACGCACGCAAGGCCGCAAACCGGCGCGCTGCCGCGCGAAGTATCAGTTTCTCGGGAACCCACACAGCGTGCCCTGGCAGGCCAATCACATTACCGGTTGCCCGTGAGTCGATTCAATCCGGTCGAACAGGCCTCACCCGCAACGCACAGAAAGTTTTTACCAGATGGTTAGCCAATCAGTTCGGGGAGCGGTTTGGCGTGATCTTCGACCAGATACTGTGGCCGGCCGTTGAGGTCCGACAGCGTGGTGAGCGTGTCGATTCCCAGGTGCCGGAACAGAGTGGCATACACTTCGCCAAACGTGACCGGGCGTGAAGCGGCCTCTCCCGCGATGCGATCGGTCGAGCCGATGATCTGGCCGTGCCGCATCGAACCGCCAGCCAGCAGGGCACAATTGACCTGGGGCCAGTGGTCGCGACCGACGATCGGACTGATCTTGGGCGTTCGGCCGAATTCACCCCAGATGACGACGGCGCAATCTTCCGCCAGGCCGCGCTGATGCAGATCTTCGACCAGTGCGCTGACGCACTGATCGAAGACCGGGAAATCTTCCTGTTCGCGCAGAAAGATCGAATTGTTGGCCCGTCCTTCGGCGTTCATGCCGCCATGCCAGTCCCATTTGCTGTAGTTCAAAGTCACAACGCGCACTCCTGCTTCAATCAGGCGGCGCGCCAGCAGCAGACTCTGCGGCACGCGGGGCGCCCCGTTGCCATCCATCATGATTCTGGGGTCGCCTGTACCATAACGGGCAACCGTTCGCGGGTCTTCCTGCGACAGGTCGAGCGCCTCGGCCAGTTTCGACGACGTCAACAAGCCCATAGCCTGTTCCGTAAAGGCATCGAGACCGGTCATCATGGATGTGTGGTCTATGTCACGGCGAATCACGTCGAAACTTTTGAGCAGTGACTTACGGTCTGACAGGCGATCAAGCGTCACCCCATTCAACACCATATCGGCCCGTGTTTCTCCGAGGGGCTTGAACGGCGAATGAGCCATGCCCAGAAACCCCGGACCGGGTTCATTGTAAGGCCCGTGCGTGCAGGTGTAGCACAAACTGACATAGGGAGGTGAATCAGGTCGCGCGGGACCCTGCACCTTCGAGACCATCGTCCCGAACTGAGGCCAGCCCCCTTGCGGTTTCGGCTTCTTGGGATCGTGGCCGTTGAACACCTGAATCGCGTCGTGGTCGTGCTGGTTGCCAACCAGCGAACGAATCACCGTGAGTTTGTCGGCCTGACGGGCCAGTTGCGGAAACGCTTCACAGATTTCGAAACCGGGAACGTTGGTGGCAATCGGTCGCCACGGGCCGGCGATTTCCTTGGGAGCCTCGGGCTTCAGGTCGAACATGTCCTGATGCGGGGGACCACCCACCAGGTAAATCATGATCACCGACTTGGGCGTTTTTCGCCCCGCGACCGACTCGGCCCGCAGAATGTCGGGCAATGACCAGCCGCCCAGCGTCCCCATCGCTGCGAGTGTGCCGATTTTCAAGACGTCACGCCGCGACACGCGATCGCAAAACTCGCCAGAGGAACCGGGGCGCCCTGGAATCGTCAACATGCTCTCACTCCCGCAGGCAGAGAAGTCCGCTGAAATCGTTTCATCGTCGAGACGGACCCCAATATATCAACAAATCTGCATGGATCATATGGAGATTTATCGAGAAATCCTGCGAAATTTGACGAATCCCCGCAACCCGGCCGGTTCGACCAACACGACCGTCCCGCTCGTTGGTATTCCGGAACCGATTACGGGGTTTTCACGCGCTCGAAAGTCACGAGTATCTGCTGACTGTCGGCGGTCGCCGAGAAAGCAGTGGGGCGTTCGCGTCCCTGTTCTGCGAAACACAGGCGCCGGCTCGAGTCGCCCAGTTCATAGATGCCGACGTAACGATTTCCTTCGCCATTCCCGGCAGTGATCGTGAAGTCGATCGTTTTGACTTTTTGACCAGGATCAAACGTGCTGGTCCCGCGGGCAACTTCCATCCCGGCAGACACCAGGCGCCACGTGCCATCGGCCCCGTTGATGACCTGCGCGGATTTCACGTCATCATCCGGAAGGGTTTTGCCGTCCAGTTCAATCGATTTGATTTGCCAGGTGCCGGCAATTCGCTGACGTTCACGTCGGAGCGCATCGTCCGGATCGCGAGTCAGGGTGAGATAAATCGTGTCGCTGCCTGCTGTCGTGGTAAACCGCGCAGGGCGGGGCCGATCCGCCGGGCCGAAACACAATTTGCGGGTCTGATCACCCAATTCGTAGATGCCCACGAACTTCTGCCCGGCAATGTCTCCAGTCGTCGCGGTGAAGTCGATGGTTCGCATCTGGTTCACGAAGGCGAACTGATTCGTCCCCTGACAGACTTCCCGCCCCTCAGACAAAAGCTTCCAGCCACCATCGGCGTCGTTGATCACAGTCAATTTCCGCGCGTCGGCGTCGTCGGCGCGCTGGCCCGAGACTTCGAGCGTCGTTACCCGCCACACGCCCGCGATCTGCTTGCGGTCGTTTCTTACGGACGACTCGGTCGCCTCGTCGGCAGGGACCGACAGAACAACCACCAGCCCCAAAGTCCCAATTAAACACGGCATCAGAGTTCGCATGGCACCCTCCTTTTCTGACTCCAGTTTACCAAAAAAATTGGACCAGCGAGTAAAAAAGCCAATCACTCACCAGTGTTTTGTCCCGGCGCGCGAGCTATGGCGAGCGGCGCCGCGCGAGCCGGTTTCTGAGGCGACTGTTGCTGGTACACGTCCAGCGGGATATCTTGCGCGGCGAGCGTTCTCTGGCCTGCAGCACGGCACACCGTTTCATGAGCGAAGACACGCCTCCGTCGACAACAGACGATCTGGATCTGGTACTGGCCACCGGGCTTCTCAAGCCGGGTGATCGGCAATATCTCGAAGAGCACTCTCTGCAGAAGCCGATGCGTACGGTGCAGATCTGGGCGCTGGGGGTGGGCGCAGTGATCACCGGCGAGTACTTCGGCTGGAATGGTGGGCTGGGGGTCGCCGGCCCATTCGGAATGCTCATCGCGTCGCTCTTCGTGTGCGCATTGTACATGGCCTGGGTGCTGGCCTTGTCGGAACTGTCGGTCGCCATGCCGTACGCCGGAGGCCCATTGGCGTATGGCCGACGGGCTGTCGGCCCGTGGCTCGGCTTCGTCATGGGCTGGTCGATGTTTCTGGAATGCCTGTTCGCCACGATTGGGACGGCGATCGCCACCGGGGGGTACATCTATTTCATCCTGAGCCTGCTGTGGCCCGACCTTCCCAAGGGGGAAGTCACGACGGTTGCCGGCCTTATTACGGTGGGTTTGTTCGCCAGCCTGCAATGGATCGGCGCCAAAGAGCAGGCCAAACTCATGGAATGGATGACTTATGGCGCGATCTTTGCGCTGGTGTGGTTCTGGATCGCCTGCCTGCCCGGTGTCGACGTCCGCCGTCTATTCACCGAGCCGGTTTTGACTCATGGGTGGACAGGGGTCATCAAAGCCATTCCCTACGCCATCTGGTGGCTCGTCATCATTGAGTCGGTGGCACTCGCCGCCGAAGAAGCTCATGAACCGCATCATTCGATACCCCGGGGGTTGATGTGGGCCCAGATCACGCTGATTGTGCTGGTCGTGCTGACGTGGTTTTTTGTTTCGGCGGCCGGCAGCGATTACCGCGTGACGGGCGACCCGGGCAACTTGTATCCCCTGCCCTGGGTCTACCGCGAAGTCTGGTCTGGCAGCGGCCACGTCCCTCATCTGTTCGCGTTTTCGGTCTTTGCCATCTGCGGCATGATTGCCAGCTATAACGGCATGATCTACGCGGTCAGCCGGCAGTCCTTTTCGATGGGTCGGGCCGGCTACCTCCCTGCCTGGCTGGGGCATCTCCACTCCACGCGGCGCACCCCCGATATCTCGATTCTCTTCTGGAGTGCCGTCATCGCCGGGTTTGTCATCTGGAGCTACTTCAACGAAGGCGCTGTGCTGGTCGCGGTGCTCACCTGCAATCTCACGGCCCTGGTGTGGTACATCCTGGCGATGGTCTGTCTGTTCATTCTGCGGATCAAAGAGCCAGACATGCACCGGCCGTATCGGGTCCCGTGGTATCCGATTCTCCCCACGTTCGTCATCGTCGCCAGTCTCTTCGCAGCACTGGTTTACGGATCACTGCAGGAACCCATCGTCCTCTGGCTGACGGGGGCCCTGTATGTGATCGGCCTGGCCTATTATCTGGGCCACGCCCGGTCGCGACTCGTGGTCGCCGCCCCTGAAGAAATCACCGCGCGAGTCGTTCCCGCCGCCGAGGCCCCCGCAGGCAATTCCGGTTAAGCAGCGTGCTTATTGGGTGGCACAGCGATCGAGCGTATCCATCCAGCGCTGCACCTGCAGACCGTCATGAAAGGTCGCCCCCACGGGCACAGGCTCCAGGCCACGCACCACCCGGCAAAACGTTCGCAATTCCTCGGCCATCATCCCCACGGTTCCATCGTGAGCCGCACGAATTTCCAGCGCCAGGGGCCAGTGCGCGCGGTTTTGATCCCAGATTTCCAAGGGCCGCGGATTGGGCTGCATCCGGGCTGACCATCCCGCGCCGAACAGTTCCAGCCGATCGAAGCCCCGCGGCGGCATGCCGTCTGGCGTCAGGTACGATGCCGCAAAGGCGGCGAGCGGGCCAGAATTCCATTGCAATTGCGCCAAGGCCAGATGAATCTCTCCCGCCCGCGTGCGATGATACTGGGCGCTGAAGTGTCGTGGCTCCTCACGATTCACCAGCACCTGCACTGCATACAAGTCGTGGACCATCGTGGCAAACAGCGGATTCTCACCCGGAAATTTCTCGACAATACTCGCCGGTCGGTGCCGGACACAGTCGATGTAGTCCAGCGGCCCGCGGCGGGCGGCCTCGTCGCGCAACTGTCGAAATTCGGTATTGAACAGCACAATGTGCCCTAACATCAGATTCGAGGAGTCGGGGCGCACCCAGGGCAACAGCGACTGAGCTTGTGCCAGACTCTCGGCGATCGGCTTTTCCAGCAGCACTTTCCGCCCCGCTTCCAGCAACTCGCGGGTGACAGGGACATGCTGCGCCGTCGAACAAGCCACCACCCACGCCTCGGCATCAGATTCCACAATCGCCTTCGCGAGATTCGTCCAACCCCGCACGCCAGGCAATTCCGCAGCAACCGCCTGCAGGCTGGCTTCCCGTCGGGCGACAACCGCCACCAGTTCGGCTTCAGCCAGCCGAGCCAGCGTGAGGGCATGCAGTCGGCCAAACCGCCCCAGTCCGATCACCCCCACGCGCACCGGCCGATTTGTGATATCAGATCGTTCTGTCATGCAGGACTCCCCTCGAGTTTCAGACTACCCCGTCAACCCGCGTTCTTCGCCTGGTTCAGGCATGCCGTGCGGGCTCCAACGCGCAACCAGACAGTCTGCGACAACCCTGGATCGAACCTTCTCGCAGTGTCCGATCGACCACGCAAATCACTCACGAGACGTGGCTGATCATAAACGGAACCCGGGCCACTGCGAATGCCACGGCGGCGGTGCCTGGCACACAGGCTGCCGCGCGAGGCTCGCCTCCCCTGGGTGTGGGTGGCCCGCCCGGTGTGGAACAACAGGCCCTGACACGCATTCAGGCAGCACCCAACACTCCACTCCGCGCCCCATTCTCGCTACGATAACCGCATTGATCCTCATTCTGACGCTCGGATTTACAGCAACATCATGCCGGGACTTGTATCGTCCACTTTTGACCGTGTCGCGAACTACATTGGGGGCCGGTTGGCCAGCAGTGACTCCCCTCCGACCGCTGAAGTGTGCAACCCTGCCACCGGCGACGTGTTGGCCGTCACCCCCGGGGGCGGCCCGGCGGAAGTCGCCCAGGCCGTCGCGGCCGCCAAAGCGGCCTTTCCCGAATGGTCGCAGACCCCCGTCACACAGCGCGCCAAAATTCTCTTTCGCTGTCGCCAGGTCCTCACCGACCGAGCCGAGGAACTCGCACGCCTGATCACACTGGAGAATGGCAAGACGCTCGACGAAGCCCGGGGGGACGTCACACGCGGCCTGGAAGTCCTCGATTTTGCCTGTCATATCCCGCACTTGCTCAAAGGCGAAAGTCTGTCGGATGTCGCCGAGAAACTCGATGGCGTCACCAGCCGTGAACCGTTGGGCGTGTGTGTCGGCATCACCCCCTTCAACTTTCCCGTTATGGTGCCGATGTGGATGGTCCCGCTGGCCATCGCCTGCGGGAATACGTTCGTGCTCAAACCAAGCCCCAAGGTTCCACTCTCGGCGAATCGACTCGCGGAACTGTTCACTGAGGGGGGCCTGCCGGCGGGTGTATTCAATGTCGTCCATGGCGGACGGGAAGCGGTCGCCGCTCTGTGCGAACATCGCGATGTGCGGGCCGTCAGCTTTGTGGGTGCGACGCCCACGGCCCGCTGGGTTTATGAAACGGCCGCCCGGCATGGTAAGCGGGTGCAATCGGCCGGCGGTGCGAAAAACGTGCTCCTCGTGATGCCCGATGCCGATTGGGATTCCACGATTCGGGCCGTTATCGGTTCGGCGTTCGGTTGTGCCGGTCAACGCTGCATGGCCGGTTCACTCCTGATGGGCGTGGGCGAGGCGGCCAGGCCCCTGCGGGAAAAGGTCCAAGCGGCGGCGGAAGCCCTCACGCTGGGGAACTCGCTCGAAAATCCGGCAGTCAACATGGGGCCGGTCATCGATCGGGCAGCGCGCGATCGACTCTTCGGCACCAT
This sequence comes from Planctomycetota bacterium, assembly GCA_018242565.1. Lineage (GTDB taxonomy): Bacteria > Planctomycetota > Planctomycetia > Planctomycetales > Planctomycetaceae > JACQFH01. Next base: position 7,940 of record JAFEBR010000360.1, read on the forward strand.
TAACCGGGCCGCGAACGAAGGCTTGCCGTTGATCTGCGACGGACGTGAACGGGTTCCCGAATGCGGCTTTTTCGTCGGCCCGACCGTCTTCGACAGCGTGACTCCCGATCGCGCCCTGTTTCAGGAGGAACTGTTTGGACCCGTGGTGGCGCTGGTCGAACCCGCCACCCTGTCCGAAGCGATCGACTGGTTGAATCAGCTTCCCTTCGGAAACGGTGCCACGATCTTCACCGGCAGC
>JAFEBR010000361.1 GCA_018242565.1 Planctomycetota bacterium
TCCCGGTGACGTGGTCGCATTGTCCGGGGCGGCGCAACTCCAAATTGCTCTCAAGAACAAGGCGGGCGGCGGGATTGATCCCCATGCCGGACACAACCATTGATCGCGAGAAAGCGAATCCCATCGTTCTTGGAAAAATGGACTACAGAAAGTCTCAGGTCATGGCAAGTCGAAAGAATCCCATTCAGGAGTGCGCGACATGTTGAACGCCGTCATTCGACTCGCACTGCACTTTCGACTCGTGACGATTGCCTTGGCGATCATCATTTTGGGTTACGGGGGGTACACACTTTATCACTTACCGATCGACGTGTTTCCGGACCTCAACCGGCCGCGCGTGACGGTGATGACCGAAGCGCCGGGATTGGCTCCCGAAGAGGTCGAAACGCTGATCACTTTCCCAATGGAATCGGTACTGAATGGCGCGACCGGCGTACAGGCTGTGCGCAGTTCCTCAGGCGTGGGGCTCTCCATTATTTACGTCGAGTTTGCCTGGGGGACAGACATCTACGTGGACCGGCAGATCGTGGCGGAGAAACTAGCGCTAGCCGCCAGCCGTATGCCACCGGGCATACGACCGCAGATGGCCCCGGTGTCGTCCATTATGGGGCAAATCATTCAAATCGGCCTGTGGAGCGATGGCAACAAGACCAGCCCTCTCGAAGTTCGCACGTTGGCGGATTGGGTGGTCCGACAGCGGTTGCTGACGATTCCTGGCGTTGCGCAGATCGTCGTCATGGGAGGCGGTCGCAAACAATTTCAGGTGCTCGTCAACCCCGAAAACCTCGTCAAATTCGATGTCACTCTCGAGGACGTCCAGAAGGGTGTGGAGGCCAGCAATGCCAACGCCACCGGCGGCTATTTGAATTTGGGCTCGAATGAATATCTGGTGCGCTCCCTGGGGCGAATTCAAACCCTGGACGAACTGCAAAACGTCGTGGTCAAGTCCGGCACTGACCGCCCGGTTTTGTTGCGGCAAGTGGCCCGAGTCACTGAAGCCGCTCAGATCAAACGTGGCGATTCGGCCGTGGATGGTGCTGCCGCCGTCATGCTGACCGTGGCCAAGCAACCGGGAGCGGACACACGGAAACTCACGGACGACATTGTCGTCGCGCTGAACGATCTCAAGAAAACGCTGCCTAAGGATATTCGGATTAATCCTGAGGTCTATCAGCAAAGGGGCTTCATCGACCTGAGCATTCAGAATGTCATTGAAGCACTGCGTGACGGCGGCGTATTGGTCGTCATCATTCTCTTTCTATTCCTGCTCAATTTTCGCACGACGTTTATTACACTCACCGCGATTCCGTTGTCGCTCGTCATCACCGGCTTGGTTTTCAAGTATTTCGGGATGTCGATCAACACGATGACATTGGGCGGGCTGGCGATCGCCATTGGTGAACTGGTCGACGACGCCATCGTCGATGTCGAGAATATCTATCGCCGGCTGCGAGAGAATCGGCTATCGACTAAACCGAAGCCCGCGTTGCGGGTCGTCTACGAAGCCAGCAGCGAGGTTCGCAACTCGATCGTCTTCAGCACGATTCTCGTCGTGTTGGTGTTCGTACCTTTGTTCGCGCTCGGCGGAATGGAGGGCCGACTGTTCTCGCCGCTGGGTGTGGCCTACATTGTTTCGATCTTGGCGTCATTGCTTGTGTCGCTGACGGTCACGCCGGTCCTCTCGTATTGGCTGTTGCCGCGGGCCAAACTCATGTCCCACGAGATCGATGGTCTATTGCTGCGACTCCTGAAGCGCCTAGCCAGTCTGGCGATCCGATTTAGCGTTCGGCATCCGTGGCCCATTCTGGGGACGGTCGCCGCGGCGGTCGTCGTCAGTCTGATTTTCGTCTCGCAACTGGGGCGCGACTTCTTGCCGCCGTTCAATGAGGGAAGCGTGCAAGTGAACGTTCTCCTTCCGCCGGGCACATCGCTGGATACGTCCAATCGGATTGCCGGGATGGTCGACCAAAAGCTCAAAAACATCAAAGGTGTCGTCGGTTTCGGACGACGCACCGGCCGAGCTGAACTCGACGAGCACGCCGAGGGGGTCAACACTAGCGAATTCATCGTGACCTTCGATCCTCAAAGCGGCAGGTCACGTGAAGCAGTCCTGGCCGACATACGCGAAGAAGTGACACAGATTCCGGGAGTCGTCATGTCTGCCGAGCAACCGTTGCAGCACTTGATGTCGCACATGCTGTCCGGCGTCAAAGCGCAGGTCGGAATCAAGTTGTATGGAGACGATCTGACAGTTCTGCGAAACACGGCCAATCGAATGAAGGCGGCGATTGCACCCGTGCCGGGTGTCGCTGACTTGCTCGTGGAACAGCAGGTCGAAATCCCGCAGTTGCAGATCCGTCTGAATCGCGAACGACTGGCCCAGTACGGGATCAACTCCGATACAGTTAACGAGTTCATCGAGACGGCGATGAACGGCAAGGTCGTTTCCGAAATCGTCCAGGGACAGCGGAAATTCGACCTGGTCGTCCGACTCGACGATCCATATCGGATGGATCCGGAATATCTCAAACGCCTAACGCTGTATCTTCCGGGGGGCGGACGCGCGCCGCTGTCCGCCGTGGCTGAGATTACGGAAGGGAGCGGACCGAACACGATCAATCGCGAAAACGTTCGTCGCCGCATCATCGTCCAGTGCAATACCGTCGGACGCGATCTCGTCAGCGTCGTGAATGATATTCAGGGGCGTCTCGCTCCGATCGAGGCGTCATTGCCGGCCGGCTATTTTCTGGAATACGGCGGGCAATTCGAGAGCCAGAAAAGCGCGACTCGCATGATCGGCTTTCTGAGCATCCTGTCGCTGGTCTGCATGTTTCTCGCGCTGTTCACACTCTTCAAATCGGTCAATCTCTCATTGCAGGTTCTGGCGGCACTGCCGATGGCAGCAATTGGTGCGGTGGGCGCTCTCGTCATCACCGGCCAGTCGCTGACCGTCGCGAGCATGGTGGGGTTCATCTCTCTCTCGGGGATCGCCTCTCGCAATGGAATACTGCTCATTGCCCATTATCTGCACCTCGTTCGGTATGAAGGCGAGTCGTTTACGCCCGAAATGATCGAACGCGCCGGCAAGGAACGCCTGGCCCCCATGTTGATGACGGCGCTGACCGCAGGAATCGGCTTGGTTCCTTTGGTTCTCGCCTCGGGCGAGCCCGGCAAAGAAATCCTGTATCCCGTCGCAACGGTAATACTGGGTGGCCTGATCAGCTCGACTCTCCTCGATTTCTTCGTGCATCCCGCGTTGTTCTGGTGCTTCGGACGCAAGGATGCCGAGCACCAAGTTACTGCAGGGGAACACGACGACCTCAGCACACCGTTGCCGGAGTTCAAGCCCTTCCCGTCGGATCGGCCGACCTCTGAAAATCATTCGCCGGATTTGTTGGTCGGTACGACAGCATAGAGCCACTGAGGAGCCTCAAGGCACAAACGGAAGTCTCTTGGTGTAATTCACGGATCTCAATGAAAGGTCTCCAATGGAAACGCTAAAAACGATTGCCACAGTCGCGATGCTGGGAACAGTGCTGGGATTTGCCGCCGGCTGTTCAGAAACGCCGCCTATGGGAAAGCCCGCCGGGGAAAAACCGGCATCCAAGTCATCCGGCACGGACTCGCACGATCATGCCGAACATGCGCATCCCTCAGCCGGTCCGCACGGCGGCCCCCTGATCGAACTGGGAAAAGAGGAGTTTCACGCCGAATTCGTCCATAACGAAGACGCGGGGACCGTGACGATTTACATCCTCGATCACGACGCGAAGGTCGCAGTCTCAATCGACGCGAAGGAATTGCGGATCAACCTGAAACACGACGGCATGGGAGAACAGTTTACGTTGATTGCCAAACCACAAAAGGGCGACGCGAACGGCAAGGCGTCGCGTTTTGTGTCAAATGATAAGGAATTGAGCGAAGACCTCGATCACGAAGGAGCGGCGGCCCGCCTCGTCGTGGAGATCGCCGGCAAATCGTTCACCGGCGAAATCAAGCACAAACATGATGACCATGACCACGGTAAGCACAAACACTGAAAATGACATTGGGAAGACCGCGCAATCTACGAGATTGCGTCACTTCTGAATGGACTCGCTCTCTCGAAAGGATTCACAATGAGTCGAACACATCTCGTTCCGCACGTGGGATGGCTAGCGTGCCTATTGATCGCAGGAACGACCGCCATCGGTCAAACCAAAAGTCCGGTGAAAAAGACCGACGAAAAGTTCGCCCGGAGCCCGGCCCAGCGCACGCTCGATCAGTCAGCTGATGAGAACAAGTTTACGTTCATCGTCTTCTATAAGACGGACACGCCGGCCGTTCGGGCGATGCTGAAGAGTGCCAAAGACGGAGTCGCAAAACGGAGTGACAAAGCTGTCGTCGCCCTTGTTCAAATTACCGACCCGGCAGAAAAGCCGTTGGTCGATCAGTTCGACGTGGCTCGCTCGCCCATGCCGCTGACTTTGGCCGTAGCGTCTAACCAGGCCGTCACCGGAATCTTTTCCAAGGAATTGAAAGACGAGCATATTGAGGAGGCTCTCGTGACCCCCACGATGACGCGTTGTATGAAATCGCTGCAGGAAGGCAAGCTGGTTTTCGTCTGCCTTAACAAGGCAGACGTTGACGCGGCCCCTCCGGTCGTCAGCGAAATGCAGCTTGATCCCGAGTTCGCCAGCCGTATCGCCGTCACGTCGCTGTCGATCGGCAACCCGGAAGAAGCCCGTTTTCTGAAGCAGTTGCAGGTCGATTCACGCCAGTTCCGCACATCGACCGCGGCGCTCCTGGCCCCCCCCGGCGTGCTGATCGGCAAGTTCAACGGTGCGTCCACGAAGGACGAGGTGACGGCAGCCCTGCATAAGGCCGGTAAATGCTGCGACGATCCGAACTGCAAGCACAACCACGGGACGAGCACGCAGCGCCCGGCCAACTCAAGGAGGAAGTAATCATGGGATTGAGAAGCCTGATTTGGAAAGAGTTGCGAGAACGTCCTTGGTCGCTGGCCACAAGCGGCCTCGCGATCCTGTTGGGGGTTGCTTCACTTGTCGCCATTCGCCATGTGACGGTGGCGTCTGAAGGGGAAGTCTCCCGTCAATTGGCGACTCTGGGAGCGAACATCCTGATTCTGCCCAAAGATGCCACGCTCGAAAATTACTATGCTGCCGACCAGAACGGCGGGACACTGCCCGAAGAGCATGTCTCAGAGGTATTCTTGGCCGGATTGACCGGAGTCGAGAAAGTATCGCCGAAGCTTTGCGTGCCGGCGGAACTTCAGGGGCAATCCGTCACGCTGGCCGGTATTCTTCCGCAGACCGAATTTCGCACCAAAGCCGCCTGGCAAACTGTCGCACTGTTCAGTGCCAAACCGCATACCGGCTGCAAGAAGGCGAAATGTGCTATAACGGCAAACGATGCGTTACCGGAGTCGCTCGCGACGAATCGCACGATCGAAACTCTGGGCGAGACAGAAACGGTAATTGGCGCGGACGTCGCTGACCGTAGCGGACTTAAGCTCGGCACTAAGGTAACGCTGCTGGGCGAGACGTTTGAGGTGCTCGCCATTTTGCCGAGGACCGGCACCGTCGACGACAGCCGTGTCTTCGCCCACCTGCATACCGTGCAGCGGCTGGCCGGCATGGGAGAGGTCGTGAGCGCCATCGAGGTGATGGGTTGCTGCGAAGATGCGGCCGGCGACCTTGTGCCTGAAATCCGTAAGCTGCTCCCTGACGCCAAGGTGGTCACGATCTCCCAAGTTGTCCAGACTCAAGTCGGAGTCAACCGCTTAATGGCGAACACGTCTTGGTTCGTGCTGGTGGTCTTGACGCTAGTTGGGGGAGTCAGCCTGGCTGGAGCAATTTCAGCCAATGTCCGGGAGCGGCGGCGTGAGATCGGGACGCTGATGGCATTGGGCGCAACGCCAGGGTTCGTGGCTCGCCTGTTTTTGATCAAGGCGCTCGTGCTCGGTCTCGTCGGCGGAATTTCCGGCTGTCTGATCGGCCTGGCGCTGGCACTCTGGCTCGGTCCCCATTGGGCGGCAGTCGAAATTGTTCCACTTCCTCAATTGATGGTGGCGTCTGCCTGCGCGGCATGTGCGCTGGCGCTGGTGTCGGCTTATTGGCCGGCACGCACTGCAGCGCGGCTCGATCCTTGTATTTGTTTTCGAGAGGTGTAAACCATGTACGGACTGCAGGAGATCAACAAAGAATACAATCGTCGCGGCGACGCGGTCGTTGCCTTTCGCTGCGATCGGTTGGAAATCGGCGCGGGCGAGTACGTCGCCGTTGTCGGACCCAGCGGCAGTGGCAAAACCACCCTGTTGTCGCTGCTCGGGGGGATGTTGTCGCCGACCCGCGGCAAAGTCTGGTTGGACGGACAGTCTCTCTATGATCTCTCGGTCGCCGAGCGAACTCGCATTCGCCGCCAGCGAATGGGGTTCGTGTTTCAGTCGTTCAATCTGATTCCCTATCTGACGGCTCTGGAAAATGTTCAACTGCCGTTAGTCTTGACGGGTTTGCCGGCGACCGAACAGTGCCGTCGCGCCACGGCCCTCTTGGACCGATTCGGCCTGCACGGACGGCTTGGTCACAAACCCAACGAATTGAGCGTGGGCCAGCAGCAACGTGTGGCGCTGGCTCGCACGTTGGTCAATGATCCACGGATCATTTTGGCCGACGAGCCGACCGGAAATCTCGACCCGACCAATCGGCAATTGGTCCTGGAGATTCTTGACGAAAGTTGTCGCTCGGGGCGAACCGTTGTGATGGTCACGCACGACCCTGAAGCCGCGCGGCATGCCCATCGCCAATTAAGGTTGTGCGACGGCGCCGTGAGCGAGATATTGGTCAGAAATAGCACAACTAAATCAGGTGACGCAGCGTAAATCGACGACACAGTGCGGAAGGGATTCCAACGCGGCCTGCAGGGAGATTAATCATGTTTCGAATACTGATTCCGGTCATCACGTCGCTGGCGATACTCGCGCCCTGCGGATGTGCGCAAACGGAACATCGGAGAACCGTACGAGACGGAATTGCACGCGAGCCCGTGCAGGAGGCTGGAAAGTTGCCCTTCTCCGCTACCACGGCGCGCCCGATTGCCCTCGCGAAGCACGAAGAATCCGCGTTCCAAACGCCCGGGCCATTCGACACCCCCGAGTCGCACGGAACTGTCCTTTCAGGTCGCCCGATAGGCCTCTCCGAATTGAAGGACTTAGCGTCGCGAACGAATCCGACCTTGGCTCAGGCCGCGGCGGGTGTCGAAGCCGAACGCGGAGCATACCGACAAGCCGGACTTTATCCCAACCCGCAGGTGGGATATTTGAACAACTCGGCGAGTCCGTCGAGTGTTCAGCAGTCGAACGGCGCGTTCATCAGCCAGGAATTCGTCACGGCCAATAAGCTGAAGTTGGCCCGCATCTGGGAAGGACATGAAGTCAATCGGGTCGCCTGGGAAGCCGAAGCACAACGCGTGCGGGTCTTGAACGACTTGACGATCCGCTATTACGAAGTCCTGGGAGCTCAAGAGGCTGTGTCCGTTGCAGAGAATCTTGAAAAGCTCGCTCAGGACGGTTTGGCAACGGCGAACTCGCTGTTGAAGAACGACCTGGGTACGAAAAACGACGTCTTGCAAGCAGAAATTCAGCTCGAAACCGTACGTATGAGCAAGCACGATGCGATTTTCAGACAACAGGCGGCCTGGCAGCAGTTGGCGAACATGATCGGCGATCCACAACTTCCAATGTCTCTTGTGGCCGGCAATCTCGATGGAGGCGTTCCTGATCTCGAATTTGACGAAACTTGGCAGGAACTGACAGCCAACAGTCCGCAACTTGTGGCATCCCAAGCTAATCTCGATCATGCCCGCGCAGAATTGCAATTGGCACGTGCCCAGGTCATTCCCAACGTCACGCTTCAAACCGTGCTGCAGAGGGACAATGCGACACATTCTTCGCAAGCCAGTACTCTGGTTTCGCTGCCAGTGCCGATATTCAATCGAAATCAAGGTAACATCCAGCGTGCCGAAGCCGATATTTGCGCGGCGGAAGCGGAAATCTCGCGGACACGATTGGTCCTGAGAGACCTCCTCGCGGATTCGTTCAAGCGCTATCAAACATCGCGGCACCAAGCCTTGGGGTATCGCGACAAGATCCTTCCGAATGCCGAAAAAAGTATGGAAATTGCTTCGTTCGGTTATAAATCGGGGGAACGCGGATTTCTCGAAGTGTTGACGGCGCGTCAGACCTATTTTCAAGCCAAGCTCGCATCCATTGAAGCGCTAACAGAACTCCGCAAAGTCATTGTGGAAATCGAGGGCTTGCAACTGACCGGCGGACTGAATCCGGCTGCGATCGGAACCGCGATTCAATCACAACCCGGTGGCGGAACGCAGCGCCAACGCGCGCTACTGAATCAGGTTCAAGAAGGAGCGACGCGGCAGTTGCTACCCGCCGCTCAACTTGGCCGTTAAATAAAATCGTTGCTTTCGCGCGGTTTGCGTATATTGAAAACGGCCTGGATTTAATACGGCGCCCGACCCATGACAAAGTTTGTGTTCAGAATTGCCGGGATGGATTGTGCCGAGGAATCCGCTCTCCTTCGTCGTGCCTTATCGAACCTTCCCGGCGTTCAGGACGTCGCGTGCGATGTTGTGAACGGGAAACTGCTCGTCACGGTCCAGGACGGCACGCTGACAGACGGACAGATCATTACGGCAGTTGCACAAACGGGATTGACTGCCGCACCGTGGCGCGAAGCCGAGTCAGAGGCAATTGCTGCGCCCGAACCGGGACGATGGAGCCGGACCGCACTCACCTTTGCTAGTGGAGCTCTGCTTGGTACGGGGCTCGCAATTGTCGCGTCGTCCGGCGGTTGGCGAGCCATCTTGGGAGGTAGTTCGGGGCCACCGGTTTGTCGAATTCTTTACGTTGCCTCTGTGCTTAGCGGCCTATGGACGGTGTTGCCAAAGGCGTGGCTCGCCGTGCGTCGCTTGCGTCCCGACATGAATTTACTGATGGTGGTTGCCGTCGTCGGTGCAATCGGCATCGGAGAGTTCGTCGAGGCGGCGACGGTCGCCTTTCTGTTTGCTCTCTCCGCGGCTTTGGAGCGATGGAGTGTCGGTCGTGCACGACACGCGATTGCCGCATTGATGGCCGTCGCCCCCACAAGGGCTCGCGTGCTGGGCGAAGATGGGCTCGAAAGCCAGGTCGGCGTACAGGAAGTCGCAATTGGCTCGCGACTTCTCATCAAGCCCGGCGAGAAGTTCCCACTCGACGGTCGCATTCTCAAAGGAGAGACCACAGTCAATCAGGCTCCCATTACTGGCGAATCGTTGCCAGTATCAAAGGCCACGGGGGAAGACGTTTTCGCTGGCACGATTAACGAGACCGGGACGATTGAGATCGTCACGACGAAGACGGCCCAAGACACAACATTGGCTCGCATCATTCACATGGTCGGCGATGCTCAAAGTAAACGGTCTCCCAGCGAGCAGTGGGTCGAGCGGTTTGCCGCATGGTACACGCCCGTTGTCTTGGGGCTTGCCTTGGCCGTCGCGATACTTCCGCCATTGGTGCTCGGAGGTGGCTGGTCACGCTGGTTTTACGAAGGATTGGTGTTGCTCGTAATTGGCTGTCCCTGCGCCCTGGTGATCTCAACGCCAGTCAGCATTGTGGCGGCGATGACCTCGGCCGCACGGCGTGGAATATTGGTGAAAGGTGGCCCCTACATCGAAGTTCCTGGCCGCCTGAAGGCCATTGCTCTCGACAAAACCGGAACGATTACACAAGGGCGCCCTGAAGTCCAGCGGGTCGTTCCGCTGTCCGGTCATTCGGAGCGGGAACTGCTGGAAATCGCGGCAGCCATCGAACGACAATCTCAGCATCCGCTGGCAGTGGCAATCGTCCGTTACGCGGAAGAGTGCGGTATCCAATCGACGCGGGCAGACAATTTCCAGTCGCTCGCCGGCCGAGGCGGATCGGCCATGGTCGCCGGGCAACAAATCTGGATCGGCTCGCATCGCTACCTCGAAGAACGCGGACAAGAAACGGCAGATATGCACTCGCAACTTGAAGCATTCGCGAATAATGGCTGGAGCGCTGTGGTCGTTGGCAAGGAACACCACGTTTGCGGTCTGATCGCAGTCGCTGATTCCGTACGCGGAAATGCTTCCGACGCGATAGCCGCAATGCGAAGCGTCGGCTTGGAACGCATCGTCATGCTCACGGGCGACAATCGCGACGTGGCCGAACATATCGCACGCCAAGTTGGGATCGACCAGGTTCATGCGGAACTGCTGCCGGAAGACAAGGTGCGCGTCATCCAGGATCTTGTGAAGGAATTCGGTCAGGTCGCCATGATCGGCGACGGCGTGAACGATGCCCCGGCGCTGGCCGCATCCAGCCTCGGAATTGCGATGGGAGCCGCCGGCACCGATGCCGCGATCGAGACCGCCGATGTGGCACTCATGAGTGATGACCTCTCGCGGGTGGCTTGGTTGATCGGTCACTCTCGCGGGACGTTAACGATCATAAGACAGAACATCTTCGCATCGCTGGCTGTCAAAGGGATCTTTGTTGCACTCACAGTCGCGGGAAGCGCCTCGCTTTGGTCAGCGATCGCGGCCGACATGGGTGTGTCGCTCGCGGTCGTTTTTAACGCCTTGCGACTGTTGCGGTCGAAAGCCAAATAAATCGCGACAAGATCGGCCTTCTTACTATTTCGGGAATGGGACCTGTTCGCGCCCACGTAATCCCCCGCGTTGTCGAAATTGGTTCTTGGGCCGCCGGCATCAGAGCTCGCAAATTCGTTGAAACAGTGGTGCGTCGCACCTGGCAAGACGCCAGCCACCACCGCGTCAGCCAGATAGGGTGAGCGTTCGCCGACGAAGACTGTAGTCGACAATCCATCGGCGACGTCGCTCATTCGCACCGCACTGCTTCGAAACAGCACTCCATTGCAACCTTTTATGGGATCCCGGTAATCAGTGTTTGCCCCGCTCGTCGACCGCTGCTGTGTGCATGCGCAGTCACCGAGCCCGGAGAATTCTTGCCCCAACGCCCCGCCGATGCACATCCGCCAAAAAATCTCTGTGGTGCCGCCTTCACGGATTCGTAGAGGGTTGATGCAGTTTAAGCCACCTGGCGCGACGGACCCAGTAGAAGCGGACGGGGAGGAACAGGTCGACGACTTCGTCTGAGATCAAAAGGCCCCCAAGGACAGGCAGGGCCATCGGGGCCAGGATTTCGCCACCGACACCCTTGGCGAACACCATTGGAAAGATGGCGATGATCGCGACGCCTTCCGTCAGCAGCTTGGGGCGGAGGCGGTGGACGGCTCCCTCGATAACGGCCTGCCTCAGCTCTTCGAGCGAGCGGATGTTTTCGAGGCCCCCACGCTTGTCGATCGCTTCACGTAAATAGACCAGCATGATGATTCCGGTTTCCGTTGCCATTCCGAAGCAGGCGATGAACCCGACCCAAACAGCGACACTGAATTCCATCGGCGGGGCGCTCCAGCCCTGCATGATTTTCGGAAATAGGAACATGAAGAATGCACCACCGGCGAGCGCTTCGGGGACTGCCATCATCATTAGCGCCGCGTCTGCGAGGTCGCGGTACGTCAGATACAGGATCACGAAGATCAAAACGAGCACAGTCGGAAACACGAACAGCAACGTCCGGGCTGCCCGGACTTGATGCTCAAATTCGCCGCTCCATTCGATATGCACCGCTTCCGGCAGCTTGACTTTCTGGTTGACGACTCGCTGTGCCTCGTCGACAAAGCCCACAATGTCGCGACCGCGAACGTTCAGGGTCACATAATTCAGCAGCCGTCCGTTTTCGCTTTTGATCATGGCCGGACCTTCGACCACCTTGACGTCGGCCAGCGCCCCAAGCGGAATGAGGCGCTTGCCTGCAATAGCATGCCCTGGCGTTGCGGCATGCGACTGGCCCCCAGTGGGTGCCGCCGCCACAGTTCCCACACCGCCACCGAGCTCGACCGTCGCGGATTCATTGTCGTTCCCCATCGAAGAGGAAGCAGAACCGCCCATACTTCCAGGGCTGATCAGTAGCCGGCGGATGCTCTCTTCGTCTTCGCGATACGCGCGGGCATAACGAATGCGGACCGGGAAGCGCTCTCGCTTTTCGACTGTGAATGTGACGGCCCGGCCCGCGAGAGCCACTTCGATCTCGTTCTGAATGTCTTCGACCGAAATTCCATACCGCGCGGCCGCCTCGCGGTTGATGTCGACTTGCAGGTAGCCCTTCCCCATGATCGGCGAAGCGATCGTATCGCGAGCCCCGTTCAGCGGCTTGAGGGCCGCCTCGATGTCTTTGCAGACGCGATCTATCGTGTCCAAGTCGGGGCCGAACACTTTTACGCCGATGTCGGTGCGCACACCGGTCGAGAGCATTTCAATTCGGTTGATGATGGGCTGAGTGAAGATGTTGCTCCATCCAGGAACCTGTAATACGCGCCCCATTTCGTCGTCTACCAGGTCTCCTTTGGGGCCGGTCTTGCGCGGCCAAAGAAACACTCTATCGCGAAAAGGATTCAGCAATTCTCCCCGGAGTGCCACGAATGGTTCGAAGCACGTCGGATCGATGTCGTGGCCAAGTTGGGCCTCGATCGCCTGCTTTGAGAATTGTTCTAGTTGGAGCCCCGCGGGTGTCTCGGGAACCAATTTGGCACTGACGGCCGCTTTGGCGGCCTCTTCCAGGGCATACGTCGTAAACGCCTCGGTCCCTTGATCGGCGAGCTCCCAGTTGATTGTGTGCAACCGTTCGCGCCAGAGGGCCACGCGGTGTTCGGCCACATCATGGAGCAGTACGCTGGCAAAAGTCTGGTGTTCTCCCCCCAGCATTTCGGCAATCTGGCGGGCCGTTTCCATGACCGTCGAACTCTTCAATTGCAATGCGCTGGCGACATCGGTGATGTATCCGCGTTCACTCAAGTCGGCGGCGACGTGCTGGGCCAGTTCGGCGGCGTCCTCTAGTGCCGGGTTGCGCGCCAGCCAGCGACCGAATTTAGGGGTGAATTCCACGGTCATCCGCTCGATCTGGGATTCTTTCGCGTCGGTGTCTGGCCAGTTGACGGGCCCTGTCAATTCAATGCGGCGGACTGTCTCGGCGACGGCAAAATGTGTCAGAGTCCGTTCGAGCTCGCATTCGAATTCCCCATAGCGGAGCAGCGCCAGTGTGCGCAGGGTTTCATCGAACCGTTCCAGCGCCTTTTGTGCCGCATCGTTTTTCGCGCTCTGGCGTTCCGCGTCGGCGTCGCGCAATTTCACCTTTTGCTCCGGATCCTGCAACAGCTTCTGCCTCTCGAAGGCGGTGGGAGCGGGCTTTATGTGCCCCTGATTCTCCAGGGATTGCCAGACGTCTTCCGTTTGGCGCAGGGCGTCGTCGAACCTGAGTACACGCTTCGGCCAGAATTCCTTGGGACGGAAATTGACGAACGTTTCGACCATGTCGAGCGGGGCGGGGTCGGTGGGCGTATCGGCGCGGCCCGCCTTGCCGATGACCGATTCGACCTCGGGAAAACCTCGCAACAGTGCGTCGCGAGCCTTCAAGTCGTCGGCCGATTGCGTGACGCTGGCGCGTGGAACGGTGATCGGCATGTCGAGCGTCGTCCCTTCGTCGAGTGCCGGCATGAAGGCGACACCGATTTTGGGAAAGTGGTAGGCCCACAATCCGATCAACACCAAGCTCGTTAACGACAAGACCTGCCGGCGCGCGGCCAGCCACGACGACGTCGCGCCTCCGTGATGGTCTCCCGCGGTGAGCAAAACTGTGATCAGGGTGACGACCCCGAACACGATCAGAAAACACATCCGCCAGGCTTCGAACGCCCCTCCGAGGCCGAACAGCGCCTGCAAGGGGAACATCCCGGCGGCAATGATTAAGAGCACGGCGAACATCCACATCACAAGATTTCGCCGCGGCAAAGCCCAAGTCAGTAGGGGTTTATAAATATGGATGAAGCTGCGGACGATCGCGTTGTCTTCTTCGCTCTTAAGCTTTCCTTTAAGAAAGGTCGGGATGAGGGCCGGAACGACCGTCACCGATATCACTGCCACACCAATCATCGCAAAGCTTTTCGTGAACGCCAGCGGGTGGAAGTACTTGCCTTCACGCCCCGAAAGCATAAACACAGGCACGAATGACAAGAGCATGATCAGGACGGAAAAGAAAATCGGCCGCCCCACTGTGCGGCAGGGTTCGATGACGAACGCCCGGATATCGCCGGTCACCGGTTTGTCGCCGAAATGGCGCTTCAGATCATGGGTGGCGTTCTCTGTCATCACGATCGCCTGGTCGACGAGAATGCCGATCGAGATCGTGATGCCGGCCAGCGACATGATGTTGGCTTGAATGTCGATGATCCCCAAGTTGCGCAGCACCCACATCATGAGAAATGAAAACAAGACGGCCAAGGGCAGCGTCACGCAGATCACAAACACGCTGCGAACGTGCATCAAAATCAGCAGAATGGCGATTGAGGCAATCGCCATTTCGTGCCACATGACCTCGGTGAGCGTGTGGATTGCCCCGTTGATGAGCCGCGTGCGATCGTACGCGGCGATAATGTGCACTCCCGCAGGCAGCCCGGGCTGCATTTCCTGGATCTTCTGTTTGACGCGTTTTGTGACA
>JAFEBR010000362.1 GCA_018242565.1 Planctomycetota bacterium
AACCACGCCAAAGGCAATAATGCAGGCGAAAATGACATTAAAAAACTGCATCTGCAGCATGTTTTCCATGACCGTTTCGCGAAAACTGCGAATCGAGGTTTTCTTGATGGTGACACTGGCGACCCGCGGCGACTCTTTGAGCCGACGGTACATTTCTTCGAGCTGGTTGTCGTCGACTTTGACGTAGGCTTCCGTCAGTGAGTCTCCCTCGCCCAGCAGCCGATTGAGGGCGTGGAAATTCATGAAGCAGAAGGTTCCCAGAAATTCCGTAGTAAGCCCTGTCACCGCCACTTGCCGGACGGTCCGCGCCCCCTGCAGGACTTCAACCGTGACTTCATCCCCCACCTTAACCTCGAGCAATTCGGCCAGTTTCGAGTTCAGGACCAGTCCTTCCCGGGGCAGCACGACCTCCCGCAATTGATCGTCCACCAGATGGTTCAACTGCGGATTGTCGATGACACCCTGGATCATTGTGCGCCGCTGCAGGTGTCCGTTGCGGATCCGCACGGGCACCATGCGGCGCGGCTCCACCTGCATGGCTCCCACCATGTGCTGCAGGTCGTGAAACCCCGACATCGACGTGGCTTCGAGAAAGTTGACCCCCAGATCCTGCCGCTGGGAAATCATAAACTGGGCATCAAGGAGATAGTCGAGTGAATCGGCGGAGAAGCGGCCCAGCATCAGGATCGCGACAGCCAAGGCCATTCCAAAGGACGAGAAGAACGCCTTCAACGGCCGGCGCTCAATGTGCCGCAGGATCATGCGCGCGGGTTGGCTGAACCAGCCCGCCAGCCCGATCCGCTCCAGAATCGTCGGACGATAATTCGCGGGAGGCTCGGGGCGCATCGCCTCGGCGGGGGGCAGATCAACCGCACGGCGGATGACGTTGAGCGTACCCCCGATCGCCGCGACGGAACTGGCCCCCAGCGCCATCACGGCCACCTTCGGCGGGATCTCAAAGAACAGCATCGGAAACTTATAGAACCGCGTGTACATCACCGTAATTTTCAGTCCCAGCCAGTAGCCCACCGCCGAGCCCAGGACAACTCCCACGACGGCGACCGCCAGTACCAGTTTCAGGTAATGAATGCCGACCGACAGGTTGCTGTATCCAAAGGCCTTCAACGCGGCGATCTGATCGCGCTGCAGGGCAATGATCCGCGACAGCACGACGTTCAGCAGAAAGGCGGCGACCGACAGAAAGATCGAAGGAATGATCGTCCCCATCCGCTGCAACTGCTTGATCTCGTCCGAGAGAAAGCGGTTCGAGATCTGATCCCGGCGGCCGTGTGCCCCCAGCCCACCGTAAGGCCGCACGATTTCGTCGAGACGTTCGATCACTTCCTGCTCGTCGGCTCCGGGGGCCAGATCGAGAGTCACATCGTTGAACGCGCCTTCCATGTTGAAGGCCGCCGCCAGCGCGCGATGCCCCATCCAGAAGACGCCATACCGCTTGTCGTCAGGGACCAGCGAGCCCCAGCGAATCGTATACACGTATTCGGGTGACAGGGCCGTCCCCACAATCCGCAGATCTTTGCGGCGACCGTTGATGACCGCCGTGACCGTATCGCCGGGATGCAGGTCGTGGGCGTCGCAAAACCCCTCGGAGGCCAGGACTTCGTCATCGTGCCCGAGTTCGATGTAGCGACCGGTGCGCAGGTGCAGGGCATTCAGCGTCATCAGGCCGTTTTCGGGAATTGAAATCAGACGGCCAGCTGCCGGTTCATCGAGATCGGGCAGATCCAGTGTGACGTCGCGGACGACTCGCGTCTGGACCTGCGCCACCCCGGGGATCTCCGAAAACTGCACTTCGACCGAGTTGGGGGCGCGTTTGAGCCCGACGAAGACATCAGCAAAACGGTAGCGCTCGTAATAGGTGGACTGTGTCGTGCGCAAGGCCTCCAGCGCGCTGAGCGACATGGTAAACGTGGCCACGCCACACCCGATCACGGCGCAGATCGCCAGCAACTGCCCCCACATGTGCAGTGCGTCGCGAACCAGTTTGCGATCGATCGCCCGCATTACCAGTGCAAGTCCTGAGGGGGCAGTTTGTG
>JAFEBR010000363.1 GCA_018242565.1 Planctomycetota bacterium
GATTTGATGTGGTGCCTCCTCGGTTTCGGGTTCGCTCCAGCCCGTCTCGGCTGAAGCCAAGACGACGGACGAAACGCTCGCCGAAAAAATTTTTATTTGTGAAATCTTGCGGGAAATCGAAGGGTTTATAGAGTGCCCGGTTGTCGCCCGGGGAGTCGGACCGACGATGGGAGACCTGTGGTCGGGCCCTCGGCGGGGTCGGGAGACCCGCGCCGAACTGGGGGGAACCAGCGGTTTCGGGTTCGCGCTAGCACGTCTCGGCTGAAGCCAGGACGATGGACGAAGCGCTGGCTGAAAAATTTTGAATTTGTGAAATCTTGCGGGAAATCGATGGGTTTGTAGAGTGCCCGGTTGTCGCCCGGGAGTCGGACTGAAGCCGGGAGACCTGCGGTCGGGCCAACGGCGTGGTCGGGAGACCCGCGCCGAACTGGGGGAGAGACGGCCCGTTTTACCGTGGACCAAGACACGACCCCTGACCGACGCTGCCTCCGCCCGGGTCGGCCACCTTCTTATCTGCGAAATCTGTGAAATCCGCGGTTCTCTCTCGTTCGGACACGAGCGCTCAGCAACGTGCGGTATCCGCGCGGTCCTCCTGGGCGAAGTTGGATCTGATGAGGTGCCCCGACGGTTTCGGGTTCGCTCCAGCACGCCTCGTCTAACCCAGTTGTTTCCGGAACCGCGCCACGGCGAGCGCCAGAATGACCAGCGTGCAGAGTGCCAGTCCTTCGATATGTGGAACCAGATCGCGGAAGTCGGCACCGCGCAGGACCACGCCGCGCAAGATTTCGACGAAATACGTAACCGGGATGGCATGCGACATGATAAAGATCGGGGTCGGCATTTCGTTGCGCGGAAACATGAACCCCGACAGCAGCACCGAAGGGAGCATCATCAGAAAGGCGAACTGCATGGCCTGCAGTTGCGTGCGGGCGACCGTTGAGACGAACAGGCCCAACCCCAGCGAGCAAACCAGAAACAGTGACGACAAAGCCAGCAGCAAGGGCAGGCTGCCATTAATGGGGACGCCGAACACAAACACCATGACTGTGAGCACGATCAGCATTTCCAGGAAGCCGACGAGTGCGTATGGGACCAGTTTGCCGAGCAATAACCCCAACCGTCCCACGGGGGTGACGAACAGTTGTTCCAGCGTTCCCAGTTCCCGTTCGCGGACAATCGCGAATGACGTCAGAAAGAGGGTCACGAGTTGCATGATGATGCCCACCAGTCCCGGCACGAAGAAGTGGGAACTTTCCAGATCGGGGTTGTAAAGCAGGCGGGGACGCATCTCGACAGACATCGCCGCGCGGCCGGTCGAATCACGGGCGGGAACTCGTTCCAGGGAGTCGGCCATCTGGAATGCCAATTGTTTGGATTTGGAGACTCCCAGCAGGTTGGTCGCGTTCAACGCCGTCGTTGCCACCTGGGAATCACTGCCGTCGATGAGCACCTGCACCTCCACTTGCTGTTGCCGCAGGAGTTTTTCGGTGTAATCGGGAGGAATTCGAATACCGACTTTGGCACGGCCGGAGGTAATCGAACGCCGAAACGAGTCCTCATCATAGACCGAGTCGATGATTTCAAACGTGCGTGTATTGCGGAACGACTCAATCAGTTCATGCGAGGATTTTCGACCATCCAGGTCATAAACAACCGTAGGGATATTCTCGATTTCGGTTTCGATGGCGTAGCCAAAGATGATCGTCTGTAAGACCGGCACGACGAGCATGAAAAAGATGGTCGAAGGTTCTCGTCGAATATGCGAAAACTCTTTGAGCAGCATGGCCAGCAGGCCCGCCGTGGGACGACTGGGAGCCGAGTCGCGTTCTGCCTTGGGCCGGGAATCGGCGGAAATGGTCGATTTCGGGGCCCCAGTCGGGGCAGGCAGCGGTTCAGGTGCAGCGACATGGGCAGGTTTCGGAGTCGCCGCCTGGTCGATGGAGCCGCGCTCCTGGGCGCGCGTCAAGGTGACGAATACGTCTTCGAGGCTGGGAGCGATGGGCCGCATGGACAGCGGCGTTTCTGGGGGGAGTGCCAGATGTTTTACGATGTCCGTTTCGGTGCAGTCTGCTGAAATCAGCACGTGTACCGTCTGGCCGAACAAAGTGGCATCGGCGACCGAAGCCAGGCTCCGCAGTCGTGACAAGCAGGCCGTGGGGTCGGGCACTTCGAGTTCCCAGCGGCGCATGCCTGCGGGGGTGACGGCGGGCAACTGCTTCAGGTCTTCGGGCCGGCCACAGACAATCAGTTTCGACATGTGAATGTAGCCGACCTCCGTACAGCGTTCGGCCTCATCCATATAATGGGTGGTCACGAACAGCGTGACCCCCCGGCCTGAAAGTTCAAACAGCAGGTCCCACAGATCGCGGCGGGCAACCGGGTCGATGCCGGCCGTGGGTTCATCGAGGAAGACCACATCGGGTTCGTGAATCAGCGCACAGGCCAATGCCAGCCGCTGTTTCCAACCCCCGGAAAGGGTGCCGGCCAATTGATCCAGCCGGCTGCTGATTCCTGTCAATTCCTGAACGGCCAGCGAGCGTTCGGCGAGACGGGCCGGGGTTAAACCATAAATCCGACCGTAGAATTCGAGGTTCTCGCGAACCGAAAGGTCGGCATACAAACTGAATTTCTGCGACATGTAGCCAATGCGGCGTTTGATCTGCTCGGCTTCGCGAGCCGTGTCGTGGCCCAGGACCGAGGCGTGGCCGGCCGAGGGGGCGAGCACTCCGCACAGCATGCGAATGATGGTCGATTTGCCGCTGCCGTTGGGGCCCAGCAACCCGAAGATGGCGCCGCGGCGGACTGTGAAGGACACGTCATCAACCGCAACGAGCTGCCCGAACCGGCGTCCCAGGTGATCGAGCACGATGGCGGGGGATGGCTCGCGGTTCGCCGCCGGAGGGGAAGGAGAAATCGAAGACTCGTACATGTCTGATCTCAGTCTCTGCAGGCGCGGAGTGATCACACGCAAGCAAGCCGGGGCCGGCGTATGGTGGAGGCGAACGGCTACGGGGTTTCGAAAATGACGTCACCCACCATGCCCGGGCGGAGCAGGTCATGCCCCTCATCGAGCAGCACTTTGACCCGAAATACCTGTTTCGACCGTTCTTCGGGGGTCTGGACATTTCCGGGGGTGAATTCAGCCTGGCGGGAAATGTAGGTGATATGGGCCTTAAAGGTCCGGCCGGGAAAACTGTCGGTGGTGACGATGACCTGGTTGCCGACCTGAATGTTCAAATGGCTTTCCGGCACGTAAGAGCGGATCCACAATCGGCCACGCTCGATCATCGAAACTGCGGCGGTGTTGGCGCCGACGAGATCGCCGGGGCGCAGATCGACGGCTTCAATCGACCCGGCGACGGGGGCGCGAATCGTCAGTTCTTCAACCTGCTTTTCGAAAGCGGCGACTGCGGCCCGGGCGGCGGCCACAGCGGCCTGGGCGCGGGCCCGATCTTCCTGGCGATAACCATTCTTACGCAGCAGCCATTCCTGCCGGGCCTCTTCGACACGGGCTTCCGCCTCTTTGATATCACTGGGACGCGAGCGTTTGAGTTTACCGAGTTCTTCCTGGCGGACGCGCTCGGTGGCGCGCGCCACCCGCAATTCGGAATTGACCTGGTCCATATCCTGTTGCGATGCACTGTTTCTGCCAAACAGGGCTTCCGTCCGATCGTACTTCAGTTTCGCCAGTTGTAACTGGGCCTGGGCCAGTTCCAGGTTGGCCTGAGCCGAGGCAATGTCTTCTTCGCGATCGGCCAGGCGATCGCGCGAGGCCACCCATTGATCGAGGCGGGCCTGGCTCTGCTCGATTTCTTCGGGCAGATACCCGGCTTCGTAACGATTCGCATCGGCTTCCGCCTGGGCGAGTTCAGCGCGGGCCTGGGCGAGTTGTTCGAGCAACTGGAAGGGCTCCAGTTCGACGAGCGGCTGGCCCGGGCGGGCTTCGTCTCCTTCTTCGATCAGGACGGCTTTCACGCGACCGCCCACGCGCGAGCCGACGCGGATTTCGTCGCTTTCAACGAATCCCGACACTTTCAACGGGCCCGTCCGCTGCTGACTGTAAACCAGCCCGGCCAGCAGGAGTAGTCCCACAACGACAATAGCACCAATGCGCTTGATCATGCGGTAAAACTACTGCGCCCGCGCCGCCTCGTAAAGAGGATTGTCGCCCTAAACGCACTGTCAGATGCAAGCGAGACCGATGCCGACGTGTCGCGCGCCTACTCGCCGATGACTTTGACGAGGACCCGCTTGGGTCGTCGGCCATCGAACTCGCCGTAGAAGATTTGCTCCCATGGCCCGAAGTCGAGTTTGCCCTTCGTGATTGCGATGACGACTTCCCGGCCCATGATCTGGCGTTTCATGTGCGCGTCGGCATTATCTTCGCCAGTGCGATTATGGGCATAACGCTGGGGCGAGGCATCGAAGGGGGCCAGATTTTCGAGCCAGTGTTTGTAGTCAGAGTGCAGACCCGTTTCATCATCGTTAATAAAGACGCTGGCCGTGATGTGCATGGCGTTCACCCGACATATTGCAATACACACTGTCATTCTCAGTTTCGGGCCAGATTTCCAACTTTTGCAAGAATATTTGACATGAGCACCCAACGACAACCGACCCTGATTCACGCGATTTCCGGAAGTAAAAATTTCTCGTCCCGATAACCACCATACGGGTAGGCGGCTGATCCCCGCCGAAGACTCGACCAGCAGTTGTGACTGAATTCCACACAACTGCTGGTCTGGGTCGCCCAAACTTTTTGGAATTCAATATGAAAACAAAGCGCGCCCCAGACAGGGCAAACCAACGGCGACGGACAGCCAGCGATTACATTCAGCCCTGGACCACGATCCAGCCCGGCGACCGGGTTGTCATCACATGCCGCGTCTCGACGGATGGCCAGCGGGACAACGGCGACTTGGCCGAGCAGTGTGAGTTTCTGATGCAAGAAGTGCTAAAGGGAGGGGCTGAAATCGTCGGCGATAAATGGCACGTCGGCCCAGGGCAAGACCCATCGTGGCTGGAATCGGCAGCCCGTGAGGCGAAGGAATTCGATGCAAAACTGATCGCCGAATCGACTGACAGATTTGTCCGCCATCGCGATTGCGACAAGTGGCACCAATACCTGCAAGCGACGAATCGCGAGCTTGAATGCCTTCGCCGATATACGCTCGGGGTGACCTTGGTGACGTTTCTCGCCCCAGACGCACAATGGCAAATTGTCCGCGGCCACCAGAGCCGTCGCGGACAACTTATGAAAGGTTGCAAGGGTGGCCGACCGACGAAGACGCGCCGACGGCCGAAATCATCCCC
>JAFEBR010000364.1 GCA_018242565.1 Planctomycetota bacterium
ATGCGCTGGCTCCCGTCCAAGACCACCGCCACAGCTATCAACAAGTTGAAGATCTGGTCGAATCCAAACACAAGGATGGTCGACAATATGCCGGATTCAATGTCGCCAAGGTCGCGGACATCGAGTTCATCGCTGCCGAGACGGCTGGCGAACACCACCTTCGTGGCTTCAAAACCGAAGACATTCGGTACCGCCTTCACGGTGATTGCCGGGACCGTCATCAACGGCGCCGACAGGCTCAAGCCATCAGCCGCCGACTCAAACGCCTGCATGTCCGCGGCCTGATCTCAAAAATCCCCCGCTCACACCGTTGGAAAACTTATGTCACAGGCCAAAAACTCCTGCCCAAAATCGTCAGCTTGTATTACCACGGACTTTCTACCGTCGCCTGATTCATTCACCCCATTTGATGCGCGCACGGCGCGCGCATTTTTCACAGAAAGAATCTACGACACTGCGTGAAGTCACGACCGTTCGTCGTGACTGACAGGAGAACCGATCAAGCAGCCAGCTGACGCTGGCCGTTCGCCTAGGGGGGCACTGGGGCCTGAAGGCAACTCCGCAGCGATGCACTGTGCCCGACGGGCCCTGCGAGTCCCCTAGAACAAAGCGGTAACGGGTGTTCCCGTTGAGATCCGCACGGGGCGTCCCTGCGGGTCTTCGATCGCCATCTCGGGCGATAAACCGAACGCGTGCAGAATCGTCGCGGCGAAATCGTCCGGCGTAACCGGCGAGTCTTTCACGTACGCGCCCTGCCGGTCGCTGGCACCGTACACCTGCCCGCCACGGATCCCGCCCCCCGCGAGCAACTGCGTATAACACGGGGCCCAGTGATCGCGACCGTTCGTCGCATTGATTTTGGGGGTTCTGCCGAACTCGCCGGCGACCACCACCAGCGTCTCATCGAGCAGGCCCCGCTCGTGCAGATCTTCCAGCAAAGCCGAAAAACTGCGATCGAACGAGGGGGTGCAATATTGATGCGTCAACTGCTGCACGCCGGTCATTTGCCCGTCAATGCCACACACGTCGTTGGGAACGCCATGATTGTCCCACAGATTGAACTGGCACCCCTTGGTGTCGAAAAACGTCCAGAAGACGTTGACCGTCCGCACGCCCGCCTCGACCAGACGGCGAGCCATCAGAAAACTCTGGCCATACTCGTTTCGTCCGTAGCGGTCGCGGATGCGGTCAGGTTCCCGGCTGAGATCAAAAGCCCGATTGGTCTGACTGGTGGCGACGAGATTCACCGCCTTCGCATACGAATCGTGCATCCGCCTCACGGTGGGTGACGCCTCGGCCAGGTGCGTGTCAGCCTGCAAGGCTTCCGCCAGAGTCAGCCGCTTTCGCAGCCGGGCCTCATCAACCCCCTCGGGAAGCTGGACCGACTCGAGCTTGACGGGCGCTGCAGTCAGCGAGCCTTTGGTCTCTTTGTTGAACGTCAGCGGATCGAACGCGGGCCCCAGAAAACCAGCCGACTGACCTTTGTGCGGGGGTGAATAGGTCGTGAAAGGCCTTGGCAAAACCACCCATGCCGGCGCATCGCCCACTGCGCCTGTCAGCCGGTGCAGAATCGCTCCCAGGTTCGGATGATCGTCGCGTGACACGAAAGGTTCGCCCCGCCGGGCCGGAAGCTGGCCCAGCAGCGTGTGGGCAATCGCCCCATTATGATCGTTGTCGGTGTGCGTCATCGATCGGATGAGCGCCAGCTTGTCGGCATGCTGAGCGATCTGCGGGATCAGCGAGCCGAAGCGAATACCGGGCACAGTCGTTTCGATCGGGTCGAAGACCGAACGAATTCCCGCCGGCGCGTCGGGCTTCAGATCCCACAAATCGGGCTGCGACGGCCCCCCGCACAGAAAGATATAAATGCAATTCCTGGCCGTCGGAGGGTGAGACAAAGGGGCCAGGCGCGCTGCAGTCTCGGCCCGTAACAGCCCCGGCAGATTCAAGCCGAGCCCCGCCGAGGCGGCGACTTGCAGCCATTGACGGCGGGTCGCCAAACCCGCCTTTCGCAGAGTTGGAAACAGGTTCAGCACATCAGCACGTTTCCAGGGGAAATCATCCGGCAGTGATCAGCGCGGCAACTGCTCGAATTCGATGTGACCGTCATCCTAATCCGGGCCTCCGGCCACTGCAATAGCCTGTAGTCGCAGAACCGTTCGCCGGGTGCGCCTCGTGAACGCAGATGGAATTTCCGAGACACGATCAGGAAGCCGCGGGTTGACGAATCAACTTTGTGCCAGGCCGCGCCCCGCATCGCCGTGAACGATTTGGGGGACATGTCGGCCACGCCTTGACGCCTTGGCGGGCGCGGCGCCGGCACGTCGAGTTTCACGGGCGCAAAAAAATCCCCCGGCACGTTGCCGGCGGATCACAGTGGCGTTGGCCCGCCAAGTCTTAGTGGTTGAACAAGAATTCCTTGGTGTTGATGAGCGCCCAGATGATGTCTTCCCAGGCATTCTTCTTATTCTGGGAATGTTTCGCCAGGTGCGCCATCGCGATTTTCATTTCTTCCGCATCGGGATTACGTGAGTACACCCAGCGGTAGAGTTCCTGAATTCGCTCTTCATCAGTCCGTTCTTTTTCGGTGGCGAGCGTTGCCGCCCGGCCAGCGCCATTGGAAATCTTGCCCTGCACTTCACTGCTGTTCAAGAGGTGCAGGCTCTGGGCCAGGTTGGCTTCCTGCGAGCGTTCACATTCGCACGCCGTATCGGCTTGCGGCTGACCGAACACCTTCAGGAAGTAGGGGCCCACGGTCGGATCGGGCAACTGCAACGCATTCGTACCGGCCGGCAGGCCGCTGTAACCTTGCGAGGTGGCAGTCACCTGATGCAGGGCATCGTACAGCACTTCGGCTTTCAAACGCTTCGGATAGTACCGTGAGAAGTTCTGCTTGTCCTTCAGATTGTAATCGTTGGGCAAAGCACTCAACTGGTACGTGTTCGACTTGCAGATCGTCCGGACCAGGTCTTTCAGATCGAATCCGTACTGAATGAAGTGGTCCGACAGGGCTCCCAGCAATTCGGGATTCGTCGGGGGATTCGTTTCCCGCATGTCATCTTCCGGTTCGACAATGCCCCGGTCGAAGAAGTGCTTCCAATACCGATTGACCAGTGCCCGGGCGAAGAACCGGTTGTCCTTGCTCGCCATCCAGTCCACCAGGAAATGACGGGGGTCACGATCGACCGGCACGTCCGAGGCCGGAGCCCCGAGTCCCGCCGGCTTCAACGCCTTGTTCGACCGCGGATTGGTCGAGCTCGCGGCCCCATCGTTGTGGAACACGCGCTGTTCGCGCGGGTTTTCGCCGTTCTTACGGCCAACCCGGCTGAAGAAGGCCGAGAATCCGTAGTAGTCGTCCTGGCTCCACTTCTCAAACGGATGGTGGTGGCAGCGGGCACATTGAATCCGCAGCCCCAGGAACAACTGCGCGGTGTCTTCGACTTGTTCATTCGTCTGCGCCACTTCGCGGTACCAGGTGACCGGCGGGTTGCTCGCCACGTCCCCCGACGCCGTCAGCACTTCGCGGACGAACTGATCGTAAGGCTTGTTTTCTTCCAGCGCGTCACGGATCCACTGGTAGAACGCATAGGTTCCCCGGGTATCCTGCGGCTGACGACGCTTGTTCCGCAGCACCATGTTCCACTTGTTGGCAAACAGATCGGCATAGCCCGGGCTGTCCACCAGTTGATCAACGAGTTTGTCGCGCTTTTGCGGATCGCTGTTGGCCAGGAAGTCACGAACTTCCTGATCAGTCGGCAGGCGACCGGCAATATCAATCGACGCACGGCGGATGAACGTCGCGTCGTCGCAGATCGGTGAGGGAGGAATCCCCAACAGTTTCAACTTGTTCATGACGGCGACGTCGATGAAGTTCTTGGGAGCCGAGATGGCACCCAGTTCGGCCCCCAGGGGAATCGTCGCCCGGAAGGTCGAAACCTGCCCCTGATAACGGGCCATGACCGCGACTTCACCCGACAGGTCGAGGGTCTTCACCAGTCCCGCCGTCGTGACTTCGGCCATTTCCGAATCGTTGGGTTCGTACAGGGCCATCTGCGTTACGTCTTCTGTCGTCCCGTCACTGTAGATGGCGATGGTGGTAATCTGCTGATCGCTGCCCCGGTCCATGATGCGGCCTTCGGGGAAACACTTGATCGACGTCACGACCGGATCTTTCTCGGAACCGTAGGGCATGCCCTGTTCGATCCAGCGAGAGATCAGCCGGAATTCATAGCTGTCGGTTTCCATGCGCTTGCCACCACCGTGTGGCGACTTGCCCACGGGCTTGGTCAGCAACAGGCTCTGTCCGGGCGACGAAGGGAACAAGCGACGACCGCGAGCTTCCTTGACGAGGAACTCGTAGTCTTCATCGGGATAGAACCCGAGCAGCGACAACTTGAAGCCGTTCTGACCGCTCGACTTGCCGTGGCAGCCACCGCCGTTGCAGCCCAGCTTCGTGAAAATCGGCACGATCTGGTTGGTGAAGTTGATGGGCATTTCATTCGACAACCCCGTAACCGTTACCGGCAAGGTCGCGACCAGACCCGACACAGAATCCTTCGCCGAAACCGTGGTCATACCGTCAGCGACCGGCGTCATCATGCCGCTGTTGTCGATCTTGACGACGCCTTCCGGAGAAGACGAGTAGCTGACCTTGCGGGTGAAATCGCGATATTGGCCGGTGGAATAGACGGCGCTGGCAAACACCTGCTGCCGCGCATCGCGACCACGGATCGTGATTCCCTTGTTGTCCAGATTCGGCTCCAGTCGCAATGCCGTTAACGAACCAGGATCCCCCAACCCTTTCGGCTTGGGAGCCTCGGCTCGCACGGACCCGATGGACAGCGTGGCAATCAAACCCACCACGCCTGCTACAGCCGTCATTCTCCAGGGCAGCTTCATATTCACTATTCTCCGAGTCTGATTCGCGAAAGTCCGTTTCGCCCTCGACACGAGGCAACCTGTAATAAAGACAAATCTCCGCATCTTCGAATATATCAACAGTTGTTTGTTCGTCAAGGCGGCAGACCTGGCTATAATGGGTTCACCCTGCCTGCCGGCGAAGGCACCACAACGAGCGAATGCCCTGAAAGCCACGAAATCTGGCTCAATTCCGCCGAATCAGCGCAACCCCCACGGTTCACCTTCACAACCCGCCTTTTTCGTACCTCTTTGAAATTCTGTAATGCCCGATTTCCAATATTCCGCGATTGAAGAGGTTCTGGCGGCCCTGCGAGCCGGAAAGGTGGTCATCGTCGTCGATGCTCCCGAACGTGAAAACGAAGGGGACTTCGTCTGTGCCGCCGAATTGGTCACGCCTCAAATCGTCAATTTCATGCTCGAGATCGGGCGCGGAATGCTGTGCGCCCCGCTGACGGACGACGTCGCAAACCGGTTGAATCTGCCACCAATGGTTCCCGCCGGGCAAAACACGGCCGCCATGCAAACTCCGTTTTTGATTCCGGTCGATCACCGCCTGGCCGGCACGGGTGTCAGTGCCGAGAATCGCACGACCACGCTGCGGGCCCTCGCTGACGGCACCTCACAGGCTGCCGATTTTGTCCGTCCCGGACACATCAACCCACTGCTGGCCAAACCGGGCGGAGTTTTGCGCCGGGCCGGACACACAGAAGCCGCGGTCGACCTGTTGCGTATGGCCGGAATGAAGCCGGTCGCCGCCCTGATCGAAATCTGCAGTCGGCGCGGGTCGGGCATGGCCGATCACGCCGAATTGGCCGATCTGGCCCGTGAATTCAAGATCCCCATGATTTCGATTGAGCAACTGATTCGGCACCGCCGATTGAGCGAACGGCTCGTCACGCGCGAAGTGGAAGCACGCATTCCGACTCGGTATGGCGAAGCCACCGTGATTGCCTACAAGGTCGAACACGACGATCAAGTACCGCTGGCGATTGTTCTGGGAGACCTGAAATCCTCGGCCGCACCGCTGGTTCGCATGCACTCGTCGTGTTTCACCGGAGACTTGCTGGCCTCGCTGCGCTGCGACTGTGGCGATCAATTGCACATGGCTTTGTCGATGATTGCTGAGGCCGGTGGCGGGGCGCTCGTTTACCTTCCGCAAGAGGGGCGTGGAATCGGCCTCGTCCCCAAGCTGAAGGCGTACGTCTTACAAGATCAGGGTTTGGATACGGTCGAGGCCAACCACAAACTGGGCTTCAAAGCCGATA
>JAFEBR010000365.1 GCA_018242565.1 Planctomycetota bacterium
AACTGAATGACGGGCGAGTGATCACAGATTTTGCCATCAAGCTTCAGAATCAAGTAGTGGACACCGTCAACGCCCATTGATCCGAACGCAACCGCATCACGTGGTGTCGACTCGTAGCCAAGTTGTTCGTTGGGTGGATAGATGAGGTTCTCGTCGCCGAGGACCGTGCGCCGATCTGAGATCGACAGGCGGCCCATCGCGGCAACGAATATTTCAAAATCGGTCATCATGATTCACTGTTGAGCTATGGGCGGCGATTCGTGTCGATAACTACTGCGGTCACCCGGCGGCGGCCAAGAACCTTTGATTTGCCCAAACGCCCGATCCGCCGCTCGGGTTGACCGGTTTGTTATGCGGTCTTCAGTCCCACGGGGCCATGATGAGTGAGTCGCCTCCGCCTGCGACGCCACACGAACAGGCAGAAGGAGATGACGCCCGCAACCGCAGTCGCCCCACAAATCTTCGCGAGTTGCACCGTACGAACGGCATTGGCTCGATGTCGGTAGTGTGCAACGATAAATTCCGCGTCGTCTGGATGCAGTCGCCAGTCGTAGTAGCCTCCGGCCACCGTGGTTCCGCTGCGGCGGTCTGCCAAATGACGATCATAGACAAGTCGCAACCGCTGCATGTGCAACGGAGGATGCTCCTGATCTCGAAACACAACATCACCCGTGAGCGTGATGTCACCGCTGGTGTTTTCATCGAGAAACGAATCCGTTCCAAGTTGCACTCCACCTTTTACGCTGCTTGCGAGGTGGTCCAAAGGTGAGAAGTCTCCGAAGACGCCAACTCCCCCCGTGAATGCAGGCTTCCCATCCACCGAGATGTAAAATCGCCAGTATCCGCCGGCAACGGCTGTGCGTGCCGATGACGACGTGACAAGAACCACAGCGGCAACCAGCAGCAAGCAGTTCCTCATTTATGGGGTTCCTTGTGAAGGGGAATTCGTCCGCATCACGGCAGCGGTCACCGGGCCGCCGCCCGAACAACTATGGGTTCCGAACTCGCGTGATCGGCGGCCTCGGTTCACCGTTTGGTTCTGTCGCTGCCGTTTTAGACGACTACGGGGCATCCGCGCGACTCCAGTCATTCTTGATTCGACAGTGGGGCAACGACCGTTGCAGTTCTGAAATCGTTGTGGCAGACACAAAGTTTCCAGAAAGATCCAACTCAGTGAGATTGTGCAGACGGGAGAGCCTCTGCGCTCCGGAATCAGTGATGTCATTATGTCTCAGCGACAGTGTCTGTAAGCCGTGCAGACCCGAGATCACATTCATGTCGTCATCTCTCAGACCATTCTGCAGAATTGCGAGGCGTTGCAATGTGGGAATATTTTCGAGGACTTCGAATGGAAATGCACTATCGAATACTTCGATCTCTTCGAGGTGCGGGAGGTCGCAAAGAGCCGTGTAGTTGCCAAGATTCTCCGGATCATGTGGTGGATAGGCGCCCCATTCAAAGTAGGAAACGGATGTCACCCTGGCAAACAGGTCGGGCCCGAGCCGATCGACGAACCAACGGGGGACTGGAATTAGAAATCGATATTTCGGTGTACCGTGGGTCCGAGAGACTCTCGATACCACCGCTGATTGACGTTTCGCACCATCAACGGCCCTCCATCCTAAGACGACGCAAACGGCGACCAATCCGAGGATCAGTGATGTTGTCCGGATACCAGGCTTTGGGCCTATAACGCGAAATCTCATAGCGATCTGGCGACAGAACGACCCCGCTCAGCAGCCGCGGGGCCCAGTGGGCTGTGAATCTGGGACAGCCTGCATGCCCCCGCGGTCTGCGGCAGCGGATGGTTCGGCGTCTGGAGGCTCAACGGTTGGCCTCGAACTGGGCGCGGTTCCAGAGCTCGAAATACAGTACGTCGCTCCACTCCAGGCCCAACGGGTTCTCGTTCCCGCCTCGGACGTTGTCGAAGTCTTCGTCCAGCCGGAGGCCGTGAAACGCATCCAGCGGCGGGGGCGTGGGGGTGCGGGTGGCATTCACAAGACTGACCCCGGCCGCCGCGGTATCGGCCGGAAGCGCGTCGATGGCGGCCCCGGCCCGCACGCACTCGGCGATTTCCCGCTCGACACACGCCCGCAGCTCCGCCTCGTCCTCAGTGGTCATGGTGTCCAGCTCGATCGTCTCCAGGAGCAGGTAGCGGTCGCGGTGGACTTCGAGGAACGCCAGCGTTTCGTCCAACCCGGCGGTGAGTGTGGGCGAAGAGGCCGCGAGGGGACGGAGGACGGAAATGAAGCGCTTCAGGCGTGCGAAGCCCACGTCGAAGTCGCCGCTGATGGCGTGCAGCCTCGTCTTCCCGTCCGCTGATTCGCCGTCGAAGCCGTCGGACACCAGCGAGGCGCACAGTTGCGGGTCGCCGGACATCAGCACCCGGTACGAGAAGGGGATGGCGTAGGCCCACTCCGACAGCCCGGAGATGGTTTCCGGCCGGTCCGCAAATGAGGTCGGCCAGTTGCTGAGACTGTAGAGGTATGCCCGGTTCGCCATTCGCCAGCCCTTCCTCACTAAACAGGTCTTCGACCGCCGAAGCGCGGTGGAATTTTACCGCATTTTCGCGGTGCGGCATGGACGTGTCAATCTTGATGCAACAGAGGTCACACAGGTCAGTCTGTGTCTGACGCAATGTGCCAGCGCCGATCCGGAACTACATTCTGAGCCGATACTTGAGCGGCAAACGCTTCAGGGAAGTCGTCCGCTCCCAATGAAGTATTGAGTCCACGCACTGGGTGCTGGACGTGACCTTTCGTGAGGATGATAGTCGCACCCGCGAACGCACATTAGGCAACAATCTGAATTGGTTGCGACGCTTTGCAGTGACCCTCTTGAAGCGGCATCCGATACAAGACATCATCCGCGCCAAGATGATTCGCTGCCAGATGAATCCCCGCGTTTTGATCGAAGTCCTGACGAATCAACAGCTTTGATATTCGCTGGCCCTGCGGTGCACTGCTGGTGCTCGAAAACGTCCATTTCGGCTGATACCGAGGCGAGTTCGCGCATTCCTAACGCGGAAAAGTCGTACGACTACAAATCCCAACACAACAGCAAATCAAATAAGAACAAACATTAAATTGTTAGCCTCCTCACCAGAATTCGTGGGTGAAATCCGGTTCAGGAAGATCAGAAAGTGTATGAAACAGGGCGAATTGTGCGGTTTCTGGCGATCGAAAGCCATAGGCTTTTCTCAGGGTCAATTTCGCTT
>JAFEBR010000366.1 GCA_018242565.1 Planctomycetota bacterium
GCGTTCTTGCGAGAACTGAGCTGGTAGGTCCGGCTCTTCATGATCGTCTTGATCGCCCACTTGCGGCTGTAGCCGTTCTTAATGAATTCACTGGACAGCGTGTCCAGCAACGGTGCGTTCGAGGGAGGATTCGAATCGCGGAAATCGTCGACCGGTTCGACAATGCCCCTTCCAAGCAGTTGCCCCCAGATGCGGTTGATCGAGGCCTTGGCGAAGAACGGGTTGTCGTCGGCAGTGAGCCAGTCGGCGAACACTTCACGACGGTCGCGATCGGCAGGCACATCGACATCCCCCTTGAGCAGAAGGTGCGTCTTCATCTGCTTGCCCGTACGGGGTTGAGTCACTTCGCCCCCCTTGGCAACGTAGACAACTTCTTCGTCTGCATCCGTCCCGGGCTTGCGGCCGATCCGGGCAAAAGCCGCTCCGATGCCGTAGTAATTATCCTGGGTCCAGCGTTCGAACGGATGGTTGTGGCACTTGGCGCATTGAATTCGAATACCCAGGAACAACTGGGCGGTCGTTTCCGTCGCGTCCTGCGGATCGCGACTGGCACGCCAGTAATTGGCGGCCGGATTCTTGTAGGCACTGCCGCTGGAGGTCAACAGCTCTTTGGCGAACTGATTGAGCGGCCTGTCATTGCGGATGCATTCATACAGCCACAGACGGAATTTCTGCACGCCAGTCGCATTCAGCTTTTTCGAATTCGATCGCAGAATATCGCCCGTCATTAATGTCCAGAACGACGCGAAGTCATCGGAGTCGACCAACTGGTCAACCAGGCGATCTCGCTTATTGGGACTTTGGTCAGAGATAAACGCCTGCGATTCTTCGACTGTCGGCAAGCGACCGGTGCAGTCGAGGTAGGCACGTCGCAGGAATTCTTCATCCGAGCACAGTTCGCTCGGCAGAATCTGCAACTGCTTCAGCTTGGCGTTCACGAGCTTGTCAATGAAGTTCTGTTCGGGCGGATTCGTCCAGGCGAACCCGGCGACGTCTTCGAGGAACGTGATGTACGACGTGGCCATCTTGTCGAGATAACGCGCCAGGATGGCAGTTTCACCGCGTGACACTTTTTCGACCAAGCCCTCGTCATTCACCTTGGCGACCGTTTCAGCCGAGGACGAGAAACAGGCGATCGGCGTCACATCACGAATCGAGCCATCGTTGTAATGGGCGAGAACCACCAGTTGTTGACGGGCACCATCTTTCTGAAAGACACGATTTTCAGGCAGAACTTGAATGCGTACGACATCGGGTTCGGTCGGGGGATCGAGTCGCAGACCTTCGGCGATCCAGTCTCGCATGATTTCGTAGGATGGATCCTGCTTCTTCAGGCGGCGTCCGCCCCCGTGTGCCAGTTCCATCAACGGTTTCCGGAGCAGCAGGCTTTCTTCCGGGGCCACAATGTTCGTCCGACGGCCGTAGTATTCGGAACGCAGGGTCACAATATCGAGGGTCGGGTCGTAGGCTCGCAATGAAAGGCGGAAGCCCCCTTTGCCCGAGGGAGAACCATGACATGCTCCCAGGTTACAGCCTGCCTTCGTCAAGGCGGCCAAAGTCGAGTTCTTGAAGCTGACCGGTGCCGGTTGCTCCGTCTGGCTCACAGCCACGGGGATGCGGGCCTCTTTGCCGGAGATCTTGGCGACCAGTTCCGCAGTGCCATTGGCCAAGGGATAGACAACACCCCGCTGGATCCGGATGACCGCAGGGTTGGTCGAGACGAACTCCGCCGCCGGGGTCAAATCGCGGAGTTCACCATTCGCATAGTGACCGGTCACGATGACCTGCTGACGGGTGCGTTTCCCTTTCAAATCGATCTTTTCAGGAACCAGTGAGATATTCGCGGGGTCCCCCACGGCGATCTGAGCGGCCGGATTGGCTTTGTCGTTGGCGACCGCCGGCATCGCCCAGGCAACGCCCCATGCGAACAGTGAAAGGGCAAGGGCATTGTGCATCGTGCAGCAACGAATCGCTCGTTTCCAATTTGAGCTGATCATGGCTCTTGATCTCCGTGTCCTGGACATGGGGATCGAAATCCCCGAATCAACAACGCTTTATATCTATATCAGTTCCGCAATGAAAAGCCAATTACTGAACGGTCAGAACCGTATTGCCGGACGCGCCGGTCAACTTGGCGTTGCCGTTTTTGCCTTCTCCCTGCACGACGACGTTATTGACCGGCCCCACGGCCGCGTCGGCCGCCGCTGTCAACACGACTTCAACTTCGTTCTGACCAGCCGGAATTGTAGCCGCGGCAGCGGTCACACCTTTCGGCAGGTTCTGGAAGGTCAACACAATTTCGCCACCGTAGGCGGGGTTCCGTGTGGCGATGACTTTCGTTTTCAGCGTTTGCCCCTTTGCCAGGTTGCCACCCGCAAAATCGGCTTTCAATTCAAAGGGAGCCTTGAGATTCAGGAACAGTGCCGGAATCGGCTGTACCGTCGTATTGTTCCCTGCCTTACCGGTACCCAGCAATACGACGCTGAACTGCCCCAATGGTGCCTGGGCATTCGCAGCAAAACTGATTTCAATCTCATTCGTCCCCTTGGCAATCGGCTTTACTGCCGCCGTAACTCCCGGAGGCAGACCCGGTGCCGGTGCGGCGGGCGTAACCGCGAGAGCGATCTCTTCGCCAAACCCCTCGGCACGCGCCGCAACCACTTTCACTGTCGCTGACAGGTCTTTGCCGAACACCACTTCCGGCTTGTCGGTTTTCAACACAAACAAGGGAGCCGGGTTCACTCCCAACGCCACGCTTTGAGAGAGGAACTGCGGCGGATTCACCAACCCGCTGAAGGCGGCTTTCTGGGCCGCCGTCACCGTGGCGACCGCCTGGTAGGTGACATTCCCCGCTTGCGACGAGCCAGCGATCTTGATGGGGTAAACCTTGCCCGCAGGGACATTGGTCGCCGCCTGGATCGTCAACGTGGTCGTTGTCATGCCGGGACCGATGACAACCGGTGTGGCGGTCACCCCGGCCGGCGGATCAATCAGCGACAGCGTGATCGGACCACCAAAATTATTGCGGACGGCGTTCACCGTGACCGTCGCCAGCCCCCCCAACGGGACATTGATCGTATCGGTCGTCGCCGACAATTCGAATTTTTCTTCGTACGGCGCAACCGCAATCCGGTAGGCAAACTCCGGTCCGCCAAAGCCAGTCTGCTCGGTGACCTCCAGGGTGTAGTCGCCATCTGCGGGAAAGGTGTAGTTGATCAGGCCTTCGTTCGGGCCGACACCTTCCGCAGCCGAGACTTCTGCGCCGTCAGCTTTCAACAGTCGCAGGAACAGGTTACTCGGGGAACCTTGCGAACGGGTCACCCCTGAAAATACGAACCGCTGACCGGCCTTGGCCGTAAATACAAAACAATCGGCGTCTCGCGCCTGGTCGATGCGTCCATTCAGTGAAGCGCCGAGGGTTACCCGGGTTGCCTGAGCCGGAGCATTGTTCGGCTCGACTTCCACCGCTTCGGGGCCGCCTCCGACCGACAACACGGCAAACGCGCTGCTCTTGCCACCCGGAAGTTTTGCGCCCAAAGGCAACCAACTGAGCTGAGAATCCCCCGCGATGTTCAGCGGCATCGGAGGAATTTCCTGCGCCGTGGCACCCGCGAACGAAACATTCGCCGAGGCGCCACGCTGCACCGCCATGGGGTACGGAACGGTTACGGCCGGGAAATCTCCCAGTCGCAGGCGGTAGAGGAAATTGCCATTTCCCTGATAGCGGATATCCCGCACTTCGACGATGTACTCGCCGGCGTCTTTGAAGGTGAAGGACAACAACGAATCCGAACCAAGTCCGGGAGCGTCGTCGTTGTAAGCGAGCTCGCGTCCTTTGGAATCGAGAATGCGAATTGTGGAATCGAGCGGACTACCGAGTCGGCGGGCCAGCACTTCGACCGTGACGCGTTGGCCGGCGACCGCCTGAAACTTGTAATAATCACGAGAGAGGTTATCGACGTATCCATCGACAGCCACCGGCAACGTTAGTGCCTGCGCCGTAGCCATGGTGGTGTTCGGCTTCACTTGAGCCAGAGATGGCAAATCATCGACCACGAAGAGTTTAAGGTTCGACAGGCCCTGGGCTGTGGCCACGCGAAGTCCATGCACTCCCAAAGGGGCATCTGGTGGCAGTTTCAGCCGATAGGTGATTTCGCCCGCGTTCGTGCCGTTCCCGGCGATTTCCGCTGGCAGCGTCGCTTCGACCGGAAAGCTCGCCCAGAACTGAGTGGGCCCCGCGAGGTTGCCCCCACGAATTTTTACGTCCACGGTTTGTCCGGGACCGGCCCCCTGCGGCAACGTTGAACTTATGGAGGGGATCGCCGCCTGTGAGAACGCCTGTTCCGTACAGACCACGGTCAGCAGGCAAATGCCCGCACCCATCAGGACCAGTCGCGAACTACTTCGCATCAGGTGCAACTCCGTTTCAGCAGGAAATATGTCGAATCACCAAACTGCCACAACGTGGGACGGATGACCTCCAGGCTCCCCTGGCGTGACCTGAACCGACCGCCCGACACGGGCAGATTCTGCACACTCAGGATCTGGATTTCAGTCCTTCGATTACTCCAAACTCGGATGAATCGCTCCCGCCAAAACGGGTTCGATTCGACTAGACGTCAGGGAAAAATCGTTCGAGCGCGGCAGCCACAAACTGTTGTGCCGCAATTTGTTTCCAGGAAAGACTTTATCGGGCGGGAACATGCGCCATCGCGGATTCCAGCCCGAGGTCAGGAAGGCTCCTCGCCGGGCCAGACCGCAAAGCGGCTGGATCAACAATCTTTTATCCCACCATGATAAGTCCGCGTGTGCACTCCCGTCAAAGGTTTTTGATCGACGCTCAGAGGATTTGGAGAAGATTTTCCGAGCCGGTCGACTGACTCGCAACCCAAACCTCGCGATACCCACCAGAGCGAGGGCTGCGCTGTGCAATCGCTACTGCACGCAGGAACGCACCACCAAGTCTGGCGACCAAACGGCGATCAGCGTTCAAACGTTGTCCCGGAAGACGGCACACTCCGGGCCGCAGTCCCGATTGAAGGTTATTCGGCGGGCTTCACCTCGGCCGCATTGTCGCCCTCGGCGGGGTTCTCGGTTCCGGGTTCGGGAGCGAACAGTTCAGGAATCCGGTTCGAAGGCTGGACGATATCGACGATCTCTTTTCCACTGGTCAACTCGGCAATGTAGAACCGGACGAGTGGTCGCGAGGTCGTATCGGGCGAGATTTCCAGCACCTCATGAAAAGCCTGCAGGGCATCTTTAATCCGCCCGGACTCCAACATGCACAGCGCGGCGTTGAGTTTCAGCGAGGCACTTTGCTCGGGCGTCTGCATGAAGTACGTGGCGGCCGCGTTCGTTATCGAGAACGGCCAGGGGGCTTGTGGATCAACCGTGCGGGGCGGCAGCGACAGGACCAGACGGCCCAACCCCACCTTGTCGTATTCGTTGCTGCCAGCGTTCAAATACTTTACGGCGTTGTCGTATTCGCCAGCAGCGACGAGCACCACCGCAATGTTCTCGGCCCAACTCGAAGCACCCTGCATTTCCGCCATTGCAGCAAACTGGTTGGCCAGCAGGTTGGCTTCCTGTACCCGGCCCGTCTCAAGCAACAACCGAATCCGCATCTGTTCCATCTGCGGGTTGCCAGCCGTGGCCTTGCTGTCTTTTTCGAGTTCCGCGAGACCGCGAGCCAGACAATCGTGCTGGAGGTAACTCTGCATGCGATTCATCAAAATCTTTGAATCTGCCGAGTCGGGTCCCGCCTTACTGGCCGCCTGGTCGGCCACCTTGAGGGCTTCATTCAGGGCTTTGATCTGTTGCGCGACGGCCTTCGAGTATTCCTCGGCGTAGTTCTCTGGATGCGCGAGAATGTCGTCATCGATTGCCGCGGCATGGCGGTAACACAGGTCCACCTTGCGGGCTTCGGCATAAATCTGCATCAGACGGCGATGGGCCGGCATGTTGTCGGGTTCACCCACCAGCACCTGATTGTAAGCAGAAATGATCTGCAGGTATCGCAAGCCTTCGCGGGTATTCCGTTGCCCCAGTGAGGCACCGTACTCGACTTGCGACAAGAGGTCGTATGCCTGCCCCAGCGCCAGGTAGCCACGAACATCGTCAGGATCTTTAGACAATCCCACCTGTGCCTTGCGAATCGCCAGTTGCGCCAGCGCCACCCGCGCTTCCATCAACCGAGGCAGATTGATCGAGGCCAGAGTCGCATACTGCATCGCCTCACGAATCTCGGCTGACGACTCGACTTTGTTCGACCAGAAGTACTTCTTGTAGAACGAGGGGGGACTGATGGACCGCAGTCGGCCGCTGCGAATCTGTTCGGCGTCGCTCTCGGCCGTTT
This sequence comes from Planctomycetota bacterium, assembly GCA_018242565.1. Classification (GTDB taxonomy): domain Bacteria; phylum Planctomycetota; class Planctomycetia; order Planctomycetales; family Planctomycetaceae; genus JACQFH01. The sequence goes on from JAFEBR010000366.1 coordinate 6,356, forward strand.
CGTCATCGAATGCCAGTTTGCGCAGGTCGAGTTTATGTTCGGCCAGAAACGCCTGATAAGCCTTCTTATCGACATCCTGCACGCGAGCCCGGTAGAAGACGACGGCTGAGGCTCCCAGCCCGGTCCATTCCCAATTCGTGGGCTGCTGAATCAACTCGACAAATTGGTCGTAGTCCTTGTCATAGGCCAGCCGAATCACCACGTGCGAGATTTTGTATTCATCGAACGCCTTCCGCCAGGTGTCACTGCGGGTCGGAGTTCCCCCCGAAGGAGGATCGGCGCGGAACTTGCCACGCAGCGCGTCGCGAGCCAGCACGTGCCGACGCAGGACGTTATCTTCTTCGTCCGGGGAA
>JAFEBR010000367.1 GCA_018242565.1 Planctomycetota bacterium
CGGATGGGGGTGCCGCGTGGGACGATGATTTTGAAATGCTGGTGCAGTTTGAAATCAACAAACCCGAAGGAGGCCGGCGATACAAACGCCCGTACGTCGCCGTCTGGATCGAAAACGCAGAGGGCCTGCCCGTCCGCACGTTGGCCGTGTGGTATCAGGCGGGCAAAGGGCAGCGCTGGCTCCCCGACTTGCGGCGTTGGCATCGCGACGACATGAAACGCCGCGAGACCGACAAGAAAGACATTCTCCCGACGGTCTCGGGAGCCACCCGGGCCCCGGGCAAATACAAGCTGCAGTGGGATGGCAAATCCGACGCGGGCGAATTCGTCACCCAGGGGAAATACACCGTCTTCATCGAAGCCGCCCGCGAACATGGCTCGTATCAGTTGATGAAAGAAGAGATCGAGATCGCCACAAAACCCTTCTCGGCGACCCTGAAAGACAACATCGAAATCAAGGGTGCGTCACTCGAATATCGCACCAAACCGGCGGGGGACAAATAACTCGCCCGCCATGGAGAGTCCTTCGCCATCGACCGCGCCTGCCCCCAACCCGCCCCGCCCGCCGGGGCGATCGTCCTGGAATCGCCAGTTCGCCGCAGTAACCCGCTGGCTGCACATCTATGTCTCGATGCTGGCCTTCACGATCGTCCTGTTCTTCGCCGTCACGGGCCTGACACTCAATCACGCCGACTGGTTCTTCGCGAACGAAGAACACCGTCGCTCGACGCATGGCCAACTCAATGTCGACTGGGTTCGCGACACGACTCCCGCAAATGATGCCCCCGAAGACTCGAACGGCGACTCGACCGAAGATTCCGTGTCCGAGACCGTCAAAAAACTCGAAGTGGTCGAACACTTGCGGAAGACTCATGCCGTCCGCGGTGCGCTCAGCGAGTTCTCGGTTGATGACCAGCAATGTATCGTGATCTTCAAAGGCCCCGGGTATTCCGCCGATGTGTTCATCGAACGGGCGACCGGCAGTTACGAAATCGCCGAAGCCACCCATGGCGTGATCGCCGTGCTGAACGATCTGCACAAAGGCCGCGACTCAGGCCCCACCTGGTCCTGGGTGATCGACGTCTCCGCCGTGCTGACGGCGTTCATCTCGGTAACCGGCCTGATTCTGCTGTTTTATCTCAAACGACGGCGGGCGGCGGGACTGTGGCTGGCCCTCGCGGGCACGGTGCTCGTCGTCGCGTTGTTCTACGGGGCCGTGCCGTAGCGCGACCAGAACCCTCAAACCGCGGCGACGTGCAGGCAACCAGCCGGCGTCAGACTCCCGGCAGAATGAGATCGGCATGCCAGAATCGCTGCAGTTCTTTGACGAGGTCGAAGAACTTGTCGAGATCGACCGGCTTTAGCATGTAGCCATCGACCTCCAGATGCTCGGACCGTAGCAGGTCTTCATGGTCTTTCGACGCCGTCATGACCACGACTGGAATCTGCATCAGTTCGCTGTCGGCCTTCACTCGCGACAACACTTCGCGGCCATCGATGCGGGGCAACCCCAGATCGAGCAAGATCAAATCGGGGTGAGGCACCCGGCCGTACTTCCCCTTGCGATACAGGAATTCCAGGGCCTCTTCGCCATCCCAGAGCCAGGTCAGCCGATGGGGAATGCTGGCATCCCGCAGGAATTCGTACGCCAGACGCGCGTCGTCCCAGTTGTCTTCAACAAGCAGGATCTCCATCGGACGGCCGACTGTTTCTCTGGGCATGGCACGCCTCCGGCGTTAAGGACATCAGGTCGATGGGCAACAGGCAGGTCTCCCTCAACGCGGCACGTTTCCGCGCCCCGGGTGACACCTTCCATCGATTTAACTACTATACCGCTTCTGGAATTCCCCTGTCACTCCCGATTATCACTATCCACTATGGCACACGGCGACTCGCCGGAATCGCAACCCCCGGACAGCCCCTCAACTCGTCAGTTCCACGAATTGCCCCGAGTCCTGGGCCTGTTCGACGCGGTCACCGTCGTCGTGGGCTCCATCATTGGATCGGGAATTTTCCTGTCGAAGGTGGGGCGGGTCGCCGAGCAATTACACGCCTTCGGCCCCATCATCGGCGTCTGGATCGGCGTGGGCGTGGTCACCTTGTGTGGTGCGTTGGCAGTCGCCGAACTGGCCGCCATGCACCCCCGTGCGGGAGGTCCCTATCTCTACCTGCGGGAAGCATACGGCCCTCTGCCCGCGTTTCTCTGGGGCTGGTCCGAATTCTGGGTGATCCGCACCGGGTCCATCGCCGCGCTGGCCTGCGCGACAGTCATCTACCTCGATAAATTCCTGGAACAGATCCACCCCCTGCCCCCCAGTCTGCATCCCTGGCTGGCGGGCGCGATCGTGGTGGGGCTTTCCGCCATCAACTATTTCAGCACCCGCTGGGGCGCGACGGTGCAGAATGTCACGACCGTGCTCAAAGTTGGCTTTCTGATTGCGATCATTGTGCTCCCCGTCATGTTGGGAAAAGCGGCCGTTTCGAACCTCGAGCCCATCTGGCCGACTGCAGCCGAACCGTCGTACTGGAAGGCGCTGGGCATCGCGATCGTCGCCGTCCTCTGGCCTTACGATGGCTGGATCAATATCGCCCCGGTCGCCGAGGAAATCCGCGATCCACAACGCAATGTGCCGCGTGGCCTGGCGCTGGGGATGCTTGTGGTCATCCTCGTCTATGTTGGCGCCAATGTGGGCTACCACCTCACGCTCCCCATGTCGCATCTCGCAGCCAGCGAAATCGATCCGGTGACCGGTCAACCCGGCCCGACCAGCACGGTGGCATCCGACCTGTTCGGCGTCATGTTCGGAAAGTACGGCATGCAGTTCGCCGCGTTGGGGGTGATGTGCTCAACCTTCGGCGCCGTGAACTCGAACCTGTTCACCGGCCCGCGCATCTATTTCGCCATGGCGCGTGACGGCCTGCTGCACCCGCGGTTGCACGCCGTGCATGCGACGTATCAGACGCCGGGAAATGCCATTCTGCTGCAGGCCGGTTGGACGACCGCACTGATTGCCTTTTTCTTTTATAAATACCCCAACCCGCGAGAGAGTTTTGAAGCCATGACCGATTCGGTCATTTTCGCCGGGCTGATTTTTTATGGACTGACGGTGGCCGCCGTGTATGTCTTGCGTCGCACCCGGCCCGATCTGCCGCGACCGTATCGCACCTGGGGCTACCCGGTCACCCCGGCCCTGATGCTGCTGGTGTACGTGGCCGCGGCGGCCACGATTCTGGGGGAACGCCCGTCGGAAACGATGTACGTCGTCGGACTGATCGGGGCCGGCGTGATTTACTACCTGATCGTGACACGCATCATCGCGGCACGTGCCGCCCGCCGGCCCTGACCCAGCCGGCCCGCCGCGGTCCCTCGACAATGTGATTCGGGAACCGCACGACGCGATGCGCTGGGATTCAAACAAGTTTTCTGGAGTCAGGCATGTCGACACTGTTAGAACGATTCTTACGCTACGTCCAGATTGACACCCAATCGAACGAGGCCAGCACGACCGTCCCCAGTACCGAGAAGCAACTCGACCTGTGCCGACTGCTGGAGGCCGAATGCCGAGCACTGGGCCTGACCGACGTAAGCCTGAACAAGTTCGGCATCGTCCTGGCGACCGTTCCCGCGACCGTCGCCGGCCACGCCCCGACAATTGCCTGGGTGGCGCATGTCGACACCTCGCCCGAAACCAGCGGGACCAACGTCAAACCCCAGGTGCACAGCCCCTACGCCGGCGGCGATCTGGTTCTGCCGGGCGACCCGACCAAAGTCATTCGGGTCGCCGACAATCCCGATCTCGCAAAACTGATCGGCGCCACAGTCATCACCACCGACGGCACGACCCTGCTGGGAGCCGACGACAAA
>JAFEBR010000368.1 GCA_018242565.1 Planctomycetota bacterium
AAAGCATCCTTCGCTAAAGCAACGATTCCCCGAGCTGGGAATCGAGATCTACGGGTGCATTACGACGATTTGGACGCCGCGGAAACCTTGCCAAGTCATCCCCAAGACTACGTCCGATTCGACGTAACATGAACTGAACGAGCGCATTCAATTCCGGCGAGCATTCTCCACGGCGATTAAGCTGAAGCTGGCGCGACACCTCACTCCAAGCTGCATCGAGAAAGTCTGCCACGAGTTGATTCATGTCCCCGGTTTGCAAATTAACCGCCACGACGTCGCGAAGCAGCAAAACAAACTCATCATTCGTGGCGCGTTTACGCAATTCGCTAAAATTGGACGGTTCATGTAGTGCCGAATGGAAGAGCTGCCTGGGGTCAATTCCACGGCGTTGCCAACCATCCCAGGTATTTTTCAGCGCAGTGTAAAATTGCCTTTCAATTTCTGGGAATTGCTCGATCGCCTTCTCCCCAAGATCCAGTCGGTCGGCGATCGGTCGCCATCGGCTGGCTCTTTTCGAATCAATAAACAGGCTTTCATTTTCTGGCATGATTCAATCCCAGGCGATCCCTGAGGTCTGACCTGTATTATCGACAACAGACTTTACAAAGTCAACATCATTCAACAAAACCGTCAGACAAAAGTAAAACCAAATCGGTTCGCGAGAAAGTGGCGTCAAGGACTGCACATTCCACGATTTCAAAGAAAAAAGTCCGATTTTCGCAAAATCCCGGGCCGTAATTGCGTAGTTACTTCGCCGCCAAGCGATTCAGGCATTTAAATTGAAACGGCTGCGCTTTGGCCGAGAAGCGATTCGCGCCCTTAGCCTGCCTCATCGCAGGTGCAGAGGCAAGCGCAAGTGTGAGCGATGAGACGTACGTTTACCCCTCCTGAGCTCCCTTCGAAAAGAGGCAGAGGACGCGATGTGGGAGGCGCGGGGGCTGTGTGTTGGCGTTAGTCGGATTGACGCGGATGACGGAACGGTGCATGCCTTGCGGCGTGGTCTGCGGTCAGACCGTGCGATGTCATCTGAAAACCGGATGAGGGTCACTTTCTCCCGAGACCTGGACGCGCTTAGAAAAAGAGTTGAAAGCGGAGCCAGAAGAGATCGGTCGTCGTCAGGTAGTGACCTGGCGTGCCGCTGGTGATGGGCTTGTTGTACGTGGCATGTTGCCAGTCGAACATGATCTTCGTGTAGAAATTCCAGTACCAGTTGACACCCAGATCCACCGCTTCGGCCTGATTGGCCCACAGCAGCGGATCGGCGAAGCCCGCATTGAAGACCTCGCGCCCCAAATGGAGATTGCTGTAGCGAGCCTGAATCTCCCAGGCTCCCAAACCGAACTGGCCGTTGTCGTAACCAAAGCGATGGATCGGCCGCACCAGATTGACCCGGCGGGTCGTCTGCTCTCCCGTCAGGAAATAGGCGGCGTGGACCGTGAACCCGTCAAAATGCACAGGCTGGCTGGTCTTCTGATTCAGCGAATATCCCTGGTAGCCGCCACCGTATTCTGAAAGCAGCGTCAAACTTTTGTAAAACCAGACCAGACTGCCCGACCACTGTTCGCGACGGCCCAGCTCAGTGACATTGCTGTTGAAGGCCAGGAAGGTGGGCGACAAAGACTGCACGACGGCGTCGTTTGCTGCCGACGACTGATCACTGGCGGTGGTAAAAATCGAAGGCTGTGTCGGATTGCGTTCATTCCCGCCATTGATGCACGCGCCGATATTCAGGTAGTTCAGACACTCCAGTTCTTCAACTTTCAGGAAGGGACGCATGTTGAGATAAAGATAGATGTCTTTATCACTGTTGTAGTCATGGAACGACCGCCGTGGCCCATTGAATACCCCTATCGCATAACTGAACCGCTCTTCGAAAAGTTCCCCCAGAAACATGGCGCCATCCTGCCGATTGCCGGCAAGGTTGCCGGCGTACAGCGACCGCTCGGGAGAAATGAGATCCCCTTCGGAGATCGAGAAGTACTCATACAGGTAGGGGGTTTTCATGCGTCCGACTCGGAATCGCAGTCGGCTGTCGTTGCCTTTGCCGCGATTGATCGTGCGCCCGCCGGTCCCCTGGGCCCCCAGGGGATTTCCATATTCGTTCTCGCCCGCCGATGAACTGTGATCGGTCAGTGCTTCCAGCGGATTGAGGGTGATGAACGCATCGAGCACATCCAGCGAGCCGTATCCACGATTGATCACGGTATAGAATTCGACAGCAGGAGTCGCCTGGCCGGTGAAGTACCAGCGCTGACGAGGAATAAAAAACTGATCCTGCAGATTCCCCAGGTCGTCCGGTGGAAAGCCGCGATACTCGGCTTGAGTCAGATTGTGAAAGGTGAGTTTGAACTGCCCGTCCTCCGAGCCGAATTCGAGCCCCTCGGCGAAAGTCACTTTGGCCGGACGGCGGGGTGGCTTGGAATCCAGCTCACGCACAAACGTCCGTCCTTCTGTTCCCTGCGCTTCGACACCCCCGGCCTCACGAGCCGAGCGGGCCGAATTGAGTCGCTGCGAATCCTCGGGGTCTGAAGCCGCTTGCGGAGTGTCACTGCGTTTGACTTCCAGGCGCTGCAAACGCGTGTGCAGTGATTGATTCTGCTGTTCGAGCTCCGCAATACGCTGCCGCACGCGTTCCATGTCGTCGGAGAAAACGTTTGCAGTCTCTGCTTGATCCTGATCGAACCCGTCTGGGGCATCGGTCTCAGCGGCGGGGGGCGCGGCCAGCGAGATGCCTGCCAGCAGGACTGTCCACCCAATCCATGAGCAGACGAGAGCCGTCCAGCGAGTCTTGAACAGCAAAGCACACATAGACCGTCCCGATAGAGAACTCTTCGGAGACTCGGTGCGTCCCGGATTACTCCGCAATCCACTCGGAATCGGCAGGGACGTTCGATAACGAGTCGCGATGTACCCCACACTCCTTTTGCCTGCAACAGCAACCCCGCGCATTCTTGAGAGATTGTAATCCTCAGGCCCCGAGTCGCAGGCGATGTTCACCGCCGGCAAATTCCTTTTCATGCCACCCACGACACAAGCGAAGCTGATCAAAGCTTTCAACGTGGGAACATTCGCTGCGCGACAACGCGGCGATGACGGCCCTCACCGACTGCGACGACCGTGATCTGCCAACCGCTTGACCTGCCAGGCAACGGGCCTCGCCACGGCAGGCAAGTTTCTTTCCCGATCGATCACAATTCCGACGCGCCACGGGACTCATCCGCAAGGACTCGACTGATCGTCGGCGAGATCAGAGCGCGAACGGGGCGGGGGTCAGATGAGTTCGAATCGGCAGTTCCCGAACAACTTGGATTTCCCGACGCAATTGAGGATCGTTTGAAGTGACCTCCTGAGTGCCTCTCGGTTTGTGGATTTCGTCTTCACAAACAGAATCCTCGCGAATGGACCTCAGGATCCCTTTTCACTTTCGCTCCGCCAGTCACTTGTTTCCGCTTTTCTCACATGCGGGCCGTAGCCAGTTCACCAGCCACCCGAATCGTTGGGGAAGAACGCCAAACCAGCAGCGGGCCAGTGGGATCGCGGCCCCGGGGGCCACAACGATCCAGGCGGCTCGCCGGTCAAGTTGACCGCACATCCGGCAACGTCCAGAATCCGTTGATGCCGGTAACGTGCCGAAATTCACCCGCGAATTCCGGCGAGGAACCCACAAATAGTTCCCCTCCCCGTATCATTTTGGGTGGCACTTTGTTCGTGGAAATGACAGCCGGCTGCAATGCGGATAGAATGCGGTCAGTACCAGCTTCAATCCTGGAGAATCTTGCGATGTCTGCGCATGGGATTCGGTGGAGACCGGGCTGCTTGGGGCCGGCCCAGACGGCGTGCCAAATTCTGCTGTCGCTGGCAGTGACCGCTGCGGTGTGGGCCGATCCGGCACCCGCCGGTGCCCAGCACAAGCTGGCTCCTGAAGGCGCCGCCTTCATCCCGCCCAGCGCGGTCCTGAATTATGTCGATCAGCCAGCCATTCGGAACGAGTTGGGGATCTCGACCGGGCAACAGGCTCAGATCGATCACTTGCGTGCAAATCTGGAAGCCGTCAGCGCCGCGGCGCGCGTCAACGCCAACAAGAACGACTTCGATGCGGCCATCGAACAATCGAATCAGGCCCAGATATTGCTGTGCGAAATCTTGACTCCCGCACAGGTGCAACGCCATCACCAGATCGTCATGCAGCATCTCTTAATTCGATTTGGACTGTTGCAGCTCATGCAATCTCCCGAGGTCGCGGCTGTTCTCGAATTCGATGCTGACCAGAAACAGGGATTGCAGACGATTCTCGGTGGCGATGAGTTGGTGCCCACTGTTCGGGCGCGGCCCGCGCGCAGGGCGCCCGGGGCGCCTGTGCCACCGCCCGGCGCGAATCGGGCTCCGCTCACGCGAGTGCCGATGCGGCAACCCGCGCGCCGGCCTGCCGCACCTCGGAGCGTGCTCGCTTCGACCTTCAGAAACCCCGACTTGGAGACAACCGAGCTGAGAATTGATCCGGTGCCGCACGACGACGCCAACGAACAGATCAGCGAACTCTTGACCTTGCCCCAGAAGCGCCGGCTGCTGGACGTGCTGGGTGCTCCACTGGCTGCGTGCCCGGCCGGGTCTCCACCAGCCATGAGACGCCTCGGGATGAGAGTTTTCGCATTCCCCCGCGTCGTGGTGAACGACGGTTGGGAGCGCACATTTCAGCTCGGCCAGCGAGAAATTTTCGACAGCCCGGTGATTCCAACACTCTTGAAGGAATACTCAGTTCGGATGGAATTGAATCTGGACGCGGGTTCGTTTGAGCGGCTGCCACCCAATACCGGACATGCCGGCGATTTACCTATTTTATCGACCGAACTGAAACGGGCGCTGCAACCGACACAATACGACCGCCTGCGTGAATTGGGCTGGCAAATGATCAGGCGAAATTGCGGCACTCTCGCGTTACTGGAATTCCGGGAGTTCGTAGGCGAATTGTCGTTGAGCGACGAACAGCGAGTCCGTCTCGCTGAACTTTTGCAGGCAGAGAGCCGGTCGATGCGACCGTTGTTGGTCGCGGCCATCGAGCGAAATCCTGACGGCAGACGCGCATTCGAATCAGAGCCGAACAAGCGTCTGGACGACACGCTGCTTCCCGCCCAGCACCAGCGGCTTACTGAAACGCTGGGAAGAGCATTTCCGCGGAAGTTGCCGGGTGTGGCCAGCGATCGCAGCCTCAATTTGCGTTTTTCGCTGCGAGCCCAGCTCGCTCCGCAGTTGGGATACCTGGCGGATATTCCACCGCAGCTCCAATTCAGTCAGGTCATGGAAAACATGTTAAAGCTCTCACCCGCTCAAGCGGCGGTGATTGGCGAATTCTCGGCGTCGGGCAGAAAACCGGAAGACGACCGCTTGCTCAAGCTGCTGACACCCGCACAAAGGCGGGAGTACCTGGAATTAGTTTTGCAGGGATGTACCTCTGCCGATGGGCCGGCCTCGGTCTTCAGGTTTCGCCCGGTGATCGATGCCTTAGCGCTTTCTGACGAGCAGAATCGGCGTCTGCTCGAAACGCTGTGGGACGACACACGCCGCTACGTGAACATGCCGCTGCCGGAACTCGCCGAACAGATTCCGCAGCTCGACGAACGAACGGCCAAGGCTGTTGATTCGATCCTCTCGGGGGAGCAGCGCCAGTTGCTCACGCAGCTTTTGGGTCAGCCGGCAGAAGACCGCCCCGCTGACAACCAGCCCGATGGCTCAAATGGGAATCCGACGGCCGTCGCCATGCCAGCGAATGACAGCCGCCGGTTCCTCTACCACACACGTCACCGCTCGGCCCGCGACCTGGTGGCCGTTACCCAGCGGCGATTTGCTGCGGATGGTCGGGTGCGGGCAACGGCATCTCCCCAGGGCGACGATGTGCTGCTCACGGCGCCGGGCGATGTCCTGGAAGCCGTCATCGCGGCACTTTCTCAAGTGGACCATCCCCAGCAGACAGTACTCTTGGACGTCGTGATCGCCGAGGTGCCGAACGCTCGCCAGCGCGAGCCTGCAACGGACGGCAAAGCGAACTTCGATGGGGCGTCGGCCGGCACCCCATTGCTCGACGAGACTGAGCTTGCCGGTTCGTTCGATCAGATCAGAGTCAAACTGGAAGCCCTGGCGAAGGAAAAGAGGATTACAAACTTTAAAACTTTTCGTTTGCAGGTCCTCGAAGACGAATCAGCGGAAACGCAGGTGGAGGACGCAAAACTCATGGTTCGGAGTGCCGTCGATTTCAATTGGGGATTCTGGAACATCCAGATTGCGCAACAGCCGCTGGAGTCCAGGATTCAGGTCACGCCCACCTTGACGCCGGAAAACCTGATCAAACTGGATCTGTCGCTGCGCCATGCACGACTGGATACACCGGACGACGCCGACGAATTGGGGATCGGCCCGGACGGTCCTTTGACTGCGAAGCGAATGATCACCGACCGGTTTGACGC
>JAFEBR010000036.1 GCA_018242565.1 Planctomycetota bacterium
ACCTGCGCCGAACGGTTGAAATCCTCAGCCAAAAGAGAATGGCCAGTGAGCGATTGGCCCACCGATTAATACTCGCCAGGAATGTCCCGGCTGTTTCGGGTCGCCAGCGCCACAAACGTGGCATTGCTGATGGTGCTGTTCAGGAAATGCACCGAACCGTCGCAGAACAGCGAGTAGGCGCCACCAACGTGCATCGAGTACATCTCACTGTCGTTAGTGCAATTGATCGCGCACCGCGCGCCCATCGGCGGGAGCGTAATGACCCCCTTCGACGAGGTGTTACTCTGTTGCCCGTCCGGGTCCGCGCCGTCGACACTGAACCCTCCATTGATGTCCGCCCAACCCCAACCGTCCGCAGTGAACGGAGTGCCAAAGGCGACGTTGCCAACCCGCGGGTTATTCCCCGGCTTACCAGAAATGTACTGAAACGGTCGCCCGGCATCTTCGCCCAGCATGATCGTATTCGAAGTTCCATCGACGATTTGGGCTACCTTGATCGCCGGGCCGCGGTCCAGGGCCCCCATGACTTCTTTCGCGGGGGCGATCGACGCGTAGCCGGCCGTCACCAGGAACGCATTTCGCACGGCATTGAGCGTACCGTAATCCGTGTAACCGAAGACTGGTTGACCGGCGGTCACACCTAACGCCGTGTAGAGGGCGGGGGTCGGTACGTCACGCTGATCAGGCGAGCTGGGGCACAGGAAGACTGGGAGTTTCGTGGTCGTCACGGGATAGTTGACGGAATCGAACCAGTTGGCGTTCGCATTGTAGAGATTGTACATCGGCCCCTGGTCGAGTTCCGCCAGGACCATCACCGTCCACGACTGCTGATAGGTCGTGGCGACGGCGGGTGGCGACAAATTGATGCGACTCGGCGGGTAACATCGAAACTTGCTTTCGTAGTTCAGCAGGGCCAGGCCAAGCTGCTTGAGATTATTCTGGCATTGTGAGCGGCGAGCCGCCTCGCGGGCCTGCTGCACAGCCGGCAAGAGCAGCGACACCAGCACCGCGATAATTGCGATCACCACCAGCAATTCGATGAGCGTGAAACCGCGCATGCGACGTGAAGAGTTGATCCTCATACTGCATTCCCTCTTTAAAAAAACAACGGATA
>JAFEBR010000369.1 GCA_018242565.1 Planctomycetota bacterium
TTATGCCACAGTCGGTCCCTGCGATCCGGCGGCGGTGGCTCCGGCTCCGGTCCACCTGATTCCCGATGCGAACGCCCGCCGCCCGTTTCGAATGGTGTGGCTCATTCTGAGAATGGCATGGCTCTTGCTGAAGGTAAGACCAGATGTGGTGGTAACCACCGGTGCCGCACCGGGGTACGTGGCCATCCGACTGGCAAAACTCCTGAAAGCCAAAACCGTGTTCGTAGACAGTATCGCCAACGCTGAAAAGCTGTCGCTTTCGGCCCGACTGGCCATCCCACACGCTGATGTCACGCTCACACAATGGCCCGAACTGGCCAGTGATCTGGGACCGCATTATTGGGGAGCCGTGGTATGATTTTCGTCGCCGTCGGAACTCAACTGCCGTTTGATCGGCTGATCCAGGCTGTGGATTCCTGGGCCGGTGCCGCACCGGGCCGTGAAGTGATGGCCCAGATCGCGGCGGGCTCGTACTTGCCCCAGCACGTTCGCTGGGAACGGAATCTCGCCCCGTCGGCCTTTCAGGAATGCCTGGAGAATTCGGATCTGGTGGTGGCCCACGCTGGAATTGGCACGATTCTCTCGGCCCTGGAACTGGGTAAACCCGTCATCGTGTTGCCCCGCCGCTGTTCGTTGGGGGAACACCGCAACGATCACCAACTCGCCACGGCCTCGCGGTTTGGAGCGCGACGTCTGGTGCAGGTCGCCAAAGACGAACAGGAATTGCGGAATCTGCTGGACGAGTTCGCGGTTCCTGTCAGTTCGCAGAAGATCTCGGGAACGGCGTCTCCCGAATTGCTGGCCAACCTGCGGAAATTCATCGAAATGGCGGTGCCCCGCCAGAATTCGGAGCCATCATGAGCACCTTAATGCTGCCTGCGGAAGTGTCGGGCGTGACCGAACGTGTGACCTCGTCGGCGACCATGGCCACCCGCGAACCTCAGCGCCCGGCGGACCTGCTGCGCTCGCGCTGGGCCCCCCTGCTCCTCTGGCTGTATCGCGTACTCAACTGCGGACGACGCTGGCGCGTGGCCCGCATTTTGATCCAACTGGCATTTCGACTGGAAGGCGGGGCCATGCGGTCGGCCACGGCTCGCGATTTCATGTCGAAGTACCATGGCGTCGATGTCGGCGCCTACAGCTACGGCGATTGTTTCGACCCGGCGATTATTCCCCCGGGAATCTCGATTGGGCGGTATGTCTCGATCGCCCGGGGCGTGCGAATGTTCACTCAGAACCATCCCCTGGACCGGGTCTCGACACACCCATTCTTTTATGAAGCCTGCCCCGGCGTGTCGGCCACGGCCGATCTGCCACCGGGCCACCTCGAAATCGGCCACGATGTCTGGCTGGGGTGCAATGCCATTATCACCCCCGGCTGTCACCGGATTGGAAATGGTGCCGTGATCGGTGCGGGTGCTGTCGTCACGCGGGATGTCCCCGCGTACGCCATCGTGGCCGGATCGCCAGCAAAAACGATTCGCGACCGGTTCACCCCGGCCCAGGCCGAACGCCTGGAAGCCAGCGAATGGTGGAACCTCTCGGAAGCCGAAGTCCGGGCCCGAATGCCGGAATTTACAGCGCTGCTGTCGTCACACGAATAAAACTCTCTTGTCGCGATTTGATCATACAAGGAATTTGAAAATGAACACCGATTCAGCCTGCTCGACGGGAAATAAACAGCCGGCGATGTCGGTCATCATTCCGGCCCACAACGAAGCGGCCGTCATGGCTCGTTGCCTGTCGTCGCTTTTGGCCGGGGCAGAACCGGGAGAGTTGGAAATCCTGGTGGTCTGCAACGGGTGCAACGACAACACGGCAGAAATCGCCCGGTCGTTTGGCCCGGCAGTCCGCGTGCTCGAATCGGCGATTCCCTCGAAAACCGCGGCCCTCAACCTGGGCGACAGTAATGCCCGCGCATTTCCGCGGGTTTACCTCGACGCGGATATCGTGGTGACGATCGATACTCTCAGAAAAACGGCGGCCGTGCTGCGTATGGGAACGTACCTGGCGGCCGCGCCCCCCGTGGCCTGGAACCTCAGCAGCAGCAATGTCTGGGTCAAGGCGTTCTACTCGATCTGGCGACTGCAGCCCTATTTTGACACCGGCCGCCTGGGTGCCGGGTTCTACGCTGTGAACGAGGCGGGCCACGCCCGCCTGGGAAAATTCCCCGACATTACAGCGGACGACGAGTTTGTGCGGCGGAGTTTCTCGAATGCCGAACGCGCCACTGTGCATGGCTGTTCGTTTTCGGTAACTCCGCCGCGAAATCTACGCAGCCTGATTCGGATCAAAACGCGAAGCCGTCGCGGCAATATGGAACTCGTCCAACGATTTCCCAATATGAGCCGGCCCTGTTCCGAATCGCGAATGAAGTTTTTGGGCCGAATTCTGGCCCGTCCGCTGCTCTGGCCCGCGGTCCCGGTCTATTTTGCTGTTGTGATTCTCACGTCTTGGCATGCGAATCGCACTTTACACCGTCAGACGAAACCGGCGTGGGAAAGAGACCTTTCCTCTCGCATTTTGACTAACGGAAACAGCAAGATTGAGGCGAGCCGTGGTTGACCGAGTACCAGAAACGCTCACACCGACACAACAACCTGTTCCACATGCTGCGGCCCACGGGGTCATCCCCGACGCTCTGGCCCGGCATGCTCTGCCAAATGCACTGCACAATCATCCGTCTTCAGGCGGGAACGGGTCAGCCGACGAAGACGAAGCCGCCGGGCCGGCGATTAATCCTCTCGGAATCGTCAGTCGCAACTTGCGCGGGCGAATGAAGGTGGCGTTGGCCCTGTCGTTCGCACTGGCTTTGGTCTTCGCGGCCGCTGGCTATGTCGTCAAAGGCCCGGTGTACGTCAGTGGCGGCATCATTCAGGTGTTCCCCAACAAAAAGAACATTCTGTACAGCGAACGCGACGACTCGCGTCTGCGACTGTTCGACGCCTTCGTCGCCGCTGAAGTCTCGTACCTGTTGAGCCCGCCGGTCCTCGAACGGGCCGTGGCTTCGCCGGCGCTCGAACGCCTCAACTGGCCGTTGAACATCAACGGCATGAACAAGTTGAAAAAATCACTCGAGGTCGACAAGAAGGGGGGCCTGATCACGATCACGGCCGCCTACAAAGATCCCGAAGGGGCCGCGGCGCTCGTCAATTCGGTCCTCACGGCATACGAGTCGCTCTATGCCGAACAGGCGAAAATGCACGACAGCGTTCGTGAACGGGAATTGAGCCATCGTGAGCAAACCCTGCTGGGAAAAATCAAAGACTTCGACGATGAGATTCTCAACACCGGCAAGGAATACGGCACGGGATCGATCGCCACCGCTCACATCCGCAAGATTGCCCAGGCGGAAGACGTCGATCAACGCATGTCGGAACTGGCAATGACAATTGCCGCGAAGGAATCCGCCGATTTGACCGCGAACGTCGATGTGGGAGATGCCGAGATCAAGCGGTTGCTGGTCCTCGACCACGCCATGGCCGACATGCTGCTCGAACGCTCTAAACATGCCGCCGAACTGGCCGTGCTCGAATCGGCTCATGCCGAAGAACACCACACCGTCGTGCAGGCCCGGGCCCGGCTGAAAGTCACCGACGACGCCATTGAAGAACGACGCGCCCAGTTGGCGACGCTCGGCACCGCCGGCACCCTGACAAAAACCGGCAGTGCTGCCAAGCCAGATTCCGTGGAAGATTTGAAGGCTCTGCATGATCGCTTCTCGAAACGACGGGGCGATTTGCAGAAAGAAGCCCGGGAATTGAACGAACGGCTGATCAAGCTCGAAACGTTGCGAAAAGAACGCGAGGAAATGCGTGAGTTGCTCGACGAAACTCGCCATGCCCTGGAACAGGTCCGTGTGGAAAGCCGACACAGCCTGCCCGGCACGGTCGAAATCAAATCGCGGGGCGGAGTCTCGACTGATCCGGCGACGGACAAGCGGGTCGCGTTTGCGGCGGCGGGCGGTGTGTTTGGCGGTATCAGCGGTTTCGCCGCGACCGTCCTGTTCGGCCTGGTGTTCCGTCGGTATCGCTACAGCGATGAACTGACGGCGGGACACTCCGAAGTGAAGATGATCGGAATCTTACCTGAGGTCCAGGCGGAATTCCCCGAGAACGAACCGCTGTTCGAACGGGCCATTCAATCTCTGCGAATCAATCTGCAGCTGGAGGTGCAATCGCTGCATGGCAGCCACGTGCTGGCGGTGACTGGTCCGCGCCGCGGATCTGGCAGCTCCACGACCGCACTCGCGCTGGCTCAGGCCTTTGCACGAGCCCGCTTGCGAACGGTCCTCGTCGATGCCGACTTCACCGATGCTCAGCTCACCGCACGACTGGGACTGGTGGGTGCCGATGGTGTGCGTGAAGCCCTCATCGATGGTTACCTCAACGGACAGTTGCCCGAGCAACCGGTGGGCACCCTGCGGACACTGCCGCTGGGCAAGGCGGCGGATCTTTCGGATTCGCATGTCTCCCGCCGGCCCCTGGCGCACTTAATTCATGAATTGCGAGGCCGCTGCGATCAAGTGGTGATCGACTTTGGCCCGTTGACAGAACGTTTGGTTGCCCGGTTAGGGGTGACACTGGCAGATCAGGTGTTGTTCGTCGTGCCTGCAGGCGATGACGCGAAGGATGTAGATCCGGCACTGGCAGAACTGCTCAGACTGGCACCCCGCCGGGCTTATTCTTTACTGAATCGCGCCGCGAACGATGATCCTGGCATCGCGACTGTTCCCCCGGCCTATGCGTCCCTTCCGGTTGCTGACGGACAGCCCAAACATCGTGGCCGAAATTCATCCGGGCCGGCCAGTGAGACAACCATCATGAATCCCGAGTCGCTCTCCGAAGCCAGCCAGACGGGCCGGGGTTCGGTTGTCGAAAACTGATGTGCGTTACCGGCAGCTTTGTATGGCTGCCAACGTGGCCCCTTCGCGTTAACAACGCAGTGGACTGGTTGGGGCCTCACAACCGGTCGGAGAAGCCGGGTTCTTAACTTGCCCCGCCCCATTTGACACTGGCTGACACTCGACGTCAGCAGCCGTCGAATGGGGCTTTTTTTGCGCCCCATTGGCAAGCGAATTGCGGTTTAAGCTGAAAAACTCTCAATTTGAAATCGACCGGGCGAGGACGACCTCATGCAGAATTCAGTGAACACCCAGCTTCCGCACCCGCCAGCCACACTCGCCTCGAAGACGGGCGGAATGCTCGCCGGGCTGTTTGTGGTTGGCCTGTTGGCAGCGTGGCCCGTCTGGCGTGACGTCGTGCAGATCGGCTGGGAGAACCCGGACGCAGGTCATATTCTGCTGGCGCCACTCGCGATTCTGTTTCTCGGCTGGAACCAACGCGCGGCTGTGCATGGTCCTTTGCGATTGGGCTGGATCGGTGCGGCGACTCTGGCCAGTGTCTGCGGCGCCGGGCTCGTGGGCATCATGACCGACACCCGCTGCCTGTGGCATGCGGCCGGCCTGGCCTTCCCCTGGGTCTGTCTCTGGTCGGTCTTGCCCGCCTTGTCTCAACGACGGCTGCTGCCCGCGCTGCTGGCCTGCGGTTTCATGGTCCCGCTCCCCGGAACCATCGATTCCTGGGTGACAACCCCGCTGACCAATGCACAGATCTGGCTGACCGGCAAGGTGGATACACTGTTGGGCTGGAACCTGTTGATTGAAGGTCAGACCGTCATTGTGGGCAACGTCGATGTCCATGTGGAAAAAGGCTGCGCGGGGTTCCGCATCCTCTGGCCCGTGTTGATCGTCGCCTGGGCCGTCTGTTTCAGTCAGCCCCTCTCGAAACGCAATCGCATCATCCTGCTGGCCTCGGTGCCGGTGTTCGCTTTGGGGCTGAATGTCATGCGCCTGATGATCACGATCGCTCTGTACGGAGTGGTCTCACCGGAAATGGCTGGCTGGGCACATGACCTGTCTGGCCTGGTCGTCCTGGTGGCGGCCCCCATGGTGCCGCTGGCGCTTGTGCAGGCCACACTCAACCGCGGCACCATCACCGCACCGACGGAACCGGTGGCGAAGCCTGCCGTTGTACGTGCCGACTGGACGAAATGGAGCGTCGCCGGCCTGGCCCTGCTCTGCCTGGGTGGCTTAAGTGTCCCCATCTTCTGGAGGCAGGCCATGGTGCGCCCCAGCGCCGATTCGTCTGCGGACGCAGTGCAACTGTTGCAGGCCGTCCCCTATCAGTTCGGCGAATGGATTGGTGAAGATGTGCCGGTCCCGCCCGAACAACTCTCGCGGCTGCAGCCCGATGCCATGCTGCATCGCCAATACCGGCATTGGACCACGGGCGAAACACTGATGTTGATGGTCGCTTATCACGCCGACGGTCGCGACCACGCCGGCCACTCGGCCGATGCCTGTTATCCAGCCACTGGCTGGACGCTGGTGGCATCGGGCGAAAACTACGAACGACAGGGACTGATCTGCCAGGGAAAACAATACGAATTCACCCGAAAATACCCCGTCACAACACAGATGACCGTGATCGAATACAAAATCTCTTCGCCGGCGCCAGCCCGCTCGGGGTTGGCCCTGTCCTCCGCGAGTCCGTCGCGACATGAATTAGCACGCATTCAGTTGCTGGTGAATGAGGATTCTCGTCACCGTCTGGCTGAAATTCAGGCCGACATGCTGGAAAGTCTGGAGCCGTTCATCCTGCGCATCACCGCCGGCCCGGCAGAAACGGCCGGTCTGGCTCAGCGATAACGCCGTGCAGGGCCTCACCCCCTTTCGGTTGGCCCGCATGTCGCGATCCTGGCGGGACCGATGGATGCGAAGCGGACACACGTCGCTGGACGACGCCCCCGTTTGCCGACCGTCCTTGCGTCACACGCAGGGCACTAACGTCGGTTAAGACACTCCTGAGCATTGGTGGTGGTGTGAGTCGTCAGCCCGTGCTGAAGTTCATGGCGCGGATCAGCTCATCGAGTTCGTCGGGGATCTCAGCCGGATCGTTGACTGTGGAGGCGATGTGCTCGACGACCACCTGGCGGAAGCGTTTCTGCAGGCGATGCACGGCGACTTTGACAGCCCCATCTGACAGGTTCAGCGACCTCGCGGCTTCGATCGCGGCGTTCTGGCTCGTGGGAGCGACGAGCCAGCGTTGCAAGACCTCAAATCGCGAGAGCTCGGCGTTCAACTCGGCCTCGTGGCGTAACGTGGCAATGGCGTGTTCGACGACCGCGAGAGCCCATTGGCGATCGAAGTAGGCGTCAGAGAGAACGGCACGCGGATCAGCGATGACTGCGGCCTGGTCAGCCCCCGAGTTCTTCTCGAAGTTCGGCTGATCGAGTGAATGGAGAGTCTGTCCTCGACCTCGCTTGAGCGCCTGATGGCGATCCGCATAATCCGCGAGACAATGCTTCACGGCCCCCAGCAGGTACGATCGAAAGCGGCCGCGCGTCTGGTCCGCATTGGTCAAGCTCTTCCCTTCCAGGATCCTCGCGAAAAACTCGTGGGTCAGATCGCGAGCATCATCGGCCCCCTCGCGATACCGGCGCACGAACAACTCGACCGGGGCATAATACGTCTCGCATAAGTCGCGCAAGGCGGCCTGCGCTGCGGGCGTGCCGCCGCGGGCCGCAACAACCTGCTGCCAGCGGGTGGTCTGAAATGCGGCGTCAGGCCGATCAGGCATGGGGCGGACTTTGAGGCCAGCGGCCCACGAAACGGTACATCATAAACGCGGCCAGCGAGCCCGCGATTGCGGGAATGAGTCCGTGAACGGCGAGCGCGATCAGCGACGCCAGAGGATATTCCGGGTTGCCAAAAACGAGCAGATAACCGACGAGCCCCCCGTAGACACCGACGGCTGCTGCGACGCCGCGCTTCCAGCGCCATGTCACCAAGCACGCCGCAAGGCAGGCGGTCGCTGGCAGGAACACAGGCCATCCCGCCTGGAATGGGTCTGGATTCCCCCAAACCAATTGGCGGAGGACAGGGATCCCCGCACCGAGAATGAGGCTCACGACCAACGCACGGACGGCAGGACCTGCCAATTCTCTGCTCGGCTGGGCTGGGATCGGTTCAGTTTCGTTCATCACGGTTTGCTCTGTGCCGAGGATCGAATCTCAATAGTGTCGTCGTCTGCATCGAGGACATGGTAGCGCACCTCCATTCTCGCGGTCTCCCGCTGATCCGCAAGGCGACTGTCACGCGTGGCATCGGCGAATTGAAAATGGCCGTCTTGCATCAGGTCGATCGCGGCGTCAGTTAACCCGCGGGGAACCCGCAGTTCATACACGCCAGGTTGCCCCTCAATGGCATCAAAGCGGCCACGCCAGCGTTGTTTCTCGGACTCTGGCGACAGGCCATAGGGTTCGGCATGCACCGCACCGGGCGTACCATCCTCGTTGAAGCAGCGAGCCGTCAAACGCACCGTAGCAACAGGTCGAAAGTCAATCTCGAGCGAGGCCGGTGCAACGTCGGGATGGGTCGGATCCACCACGCCGCTCGCGAACGTCGGCAGATAGACGTCCCCGAGTTTTTCCCCGAGGCGATGCCAGGCACCCGTCCAGCCTTCGTTTAAGACTCGGACATCGGTTCCCTGTGGGAGCACCGGCAATTCGTTGCGTCCTTCCGCATCGGTCAACACTCGGACAAGCGGCTGTACGACGCCGCAATCAACACTGTGGTCGCCATTCCCCTGGACAGCGACATCAGGCACCCCGCGACCGGCAGAGTCGAAGACGCGCCCCCGCACGCGTGTGCCACGTTGTAGCCGCACGATCGATTGCTCGCCATAATTCTTCCGGATGGGCAGGGATTGCGGGACCGCGTGCGTTGGCATCACGAACACGCGATATTCCTCGCGTGCTGGGACTCGCAACAGAAAGCGGCCGGTGTCGTCTGTCCGAGTCAGAGGAGTCATTCCCAGGTATTCGGGGAGTTGCATTCCCATCTGAATCGGCACACCGCGGGCAGGCGCACCGTCCATGTCGATGACCTTTCCGCTGATGATGTGTCCCCGTTTCCGACGAACGGGGCTCACGCAAAGCCACAAAGCCGCAAAGGAGTCTGGGCCCAGTCGAATCAGGATTTGGAGGAAATGATTCGATTGGAGTCACGCTGGCAATTACTTGGGGGCGAACGCAATTTGCCCAGCGGTCCATGAAGAATTCGTTGCCAAGGCCAGTTACAGCACCGCATTGAAACCTTTGCGCCTTGGCGGCTTTGCGTGAGCCATTTTTTCCAGACAATCGTGGTGCCCGAAAATCAACCGGCACAGACCCTCGTCGGTACCGCGTGTAAAATCCGCACAACACGCGGCCCATGCCATCTGGAATCAGCGTATCTCAGAATCCTCGTCTTTGACCTTCAACAGCGAGTTCTTTAGCTCGACGAACGGGGCTCACGCAAAGCCACAAAGCCACAAAGCCACAAAGCCGCAAAGGAGATTGGGCCGAGTCGAATCAGCAATTGGAAAATGTGATTCGACGAGAGTCACGCTGGCAGTTTGTTGCGTTCCACCACAATTTTCCCAGCGATACGCGAGGAATCCGTTAAAGGGCAGTTTCAACCCCGCAAGTATCTCTTTGCGCCTTAGCGGCTTTGCGTGAGCCATTTTTTGCCGAGAATCTTGATGACCGAAAATGAACCGGCGAAGAGCGTCGTTGTCACCGCACAATAAGGCCACACAACGCTCAGACACGGCCATCTGGAATCGGTGTATCACAGTATCCTCGTCTTTGACCTTCAACAGCGAGTTTTTTAGTTCGACGAACGGGGCTCACGCAAAGCCACAAAGCCGCAAAGGAGTCTGGGCCCAGTCGAATCAGGATTTGGAGGAAATGATTCGATTGGAGTCGCGCTGGCAATTACTTGGGGGCGAACGCAATTTGCCCAGCGGTCCGTGAGGATTCCATTGCCAA
>JAFEBR010000370.1 GCA_018242565.1 Planctomycetota bacterium
CCGCACGTCGCTGCGGACAAGGCCGCCGTTCATATAGCTGAAATCGAGATTGAAGCAGGAATCCCACTGACGATGCCGTTCGGCATGCTCTCCCTGGAGATCGCTCACTTCGTTCACCGAACTGCAGAAGCAGGTGGGGCAAACCATTGTGCAGTTGGTACACGAAAGGCATCGCGTAGCGACTTCGCTCCAGCGGGGATGATCCAGATTGCCCAGCAGCAGGTCCCGAATCCCCGTCGTGTCGAGTTGTCGCTCGATTCCCTGAACTGCCTGATGACGGGCCGCTTCCGCATCGCACAATTCCTGCTCGGTCGCGGTGCGCGTGGGCAATCGACTGAGGAGTTGGCGGCCGCGGTCACTGCCGGCTTCCACGACGAAGCCGACGGGGAGTTCGGTCATCGCCAGATCGAAACCCGATGAACAACGGGGGCCGGTGTTCATTGAAGTGCAGAAGCAAGTGCTGGCTGCCTGCGTGCAATTCACAGCGATAATCAGGCAGGCCTCGCGGCGGGCCTTGTAGATCGGATCAACGTACGGACCTTCCAGAAAGACCCGATCCTGAACACGGATCGCGGCCAGTTCGCAAGCCCGGACTCCCAGAAATGCGTAAGGGCGGCCTGACTCGGTGGGTGTCTGTAAGACCCACCCGGATGTGGTGCGGTCAGCCGTTGCCACTGTTGCCAGCGGCGGAAATAGAAATCGCTTCCAGGAGTGCGGACCGACGACATATCCAAACATGGCGTCGTCGGGCCGACGTTCCAGGCGGTACCGTGCAGGTTCCTGCACGTCGGTCCAACCGCGCGGCAAATCGGTGACCGACTGGATTTCGTCGTAGACGATGGCGTCCTGCGAAATGGTCGGCCCGATGAGATTGAAGCCGTCGCCGATGACGGCATCGAGCAGCGACTGCAATTGGTGAGTTTCAAGCAGAGAGACGGTCATTTCGATTCAGTTTCGATGCGACAGGCTTCGGACACAGGGACGTCGAAAAACACGCGGCGAAACTTAAGGCGATGCGAGTTGCTCGTTTGGATGTGCGAATAAGTCGAGCATCTGCACACGGGTCGCGGTGAGGCGGTGCGCGAGTGTCAGAGCCGTCTGTTGCATGATGCGGTAACCGACTTCGTGGTTCCGTTCGCAGACTGAGCGAATCCGTTTTCCAGGGATGGAAAAGGCCGTAGTTGGCTCCACCACCGTGGCGGTGGCGGTCATGGGGCCGGAACCCAACAGGGCTGACCAACCCAGCAATTCCCCCTGTCCCAGCGTCAGGATTCTCACGGGACCCCGCCCGGGAACCTGAACATCAATCGCCACATGCCCATGTGAAATCAGGAAGAGATCGTCGCATTCGGACCCTTCGCGGAAGATCACTTCGCCAGGGGCAAACTCGCGCCGCGCAACAAGCGCTGCGAGTTCGGCAAGAATGTGGGGTGCCAGACCAACGACGAAACTATGCTCAGCCAGCGAGTGTGTCGCAGTCACGGGAACTCCTGTACGGTTCCACAGGTCAAAAAAAATGCCCCATCTTCACCAACAGGGTGCAGACGGGGCTTCATTGCCAAGAATTGGCCACCCGTCACGAGCAGCCGCTGCGCTGCAGCATAGGTTTGTCTCCTGTGGTTGTCAAATCGGATTTCTTCCAGAACACGTCAGTTTGTGCCATGGAACCCCGGGCAGGAAAACTTCGTGATGCGCTTCGCAAATGTCGTCCACCAGGGCCTGATTACTTCTGAAAACGTGGACTGGGCCCGTTCGGGAAGGCCTGGACCCTTCCAGGCTGTGCAAATTGTTCGCATCACTGGTAGTCGGTCAAAGAGTGCGGCGCGACAGCCGCACGTAAGGCGTTGGTGATCGCCAGAACATCAATAATCTCCTGACAGATGGCTCCCTGTACGGGTGACAAGTATCCACCGGCAGCCAGCAGCATGCCTGCGATACTCAGGACCATGCCACCGATGGCACTTTGCAGGGCGATCGCACGCATGTGCTGCCCGATGTGGAGAAGTTCATCGACGGTTTCTAGAGAACTGTCGAAGATCACGGCCCCGGCCGCTTCAGAGGTCACTTCGCTGTTTTGTCCGAAAGCGACTCCCACCGAGGCCGCCGTAAGGGCCGGCGCGTCATTGATCCCGTCTCCCATAAAAACCGTGGGATAACGTTGCGTTTCCTGTCGCACGAGTTCCAGTTTCTGTTCTGGGCTCTGGCTGAAGTAGACATCGGAAATCCCCACGCGCTCTGCGAGGTAGCGCACTTCAGATTCCCGGTCGCCCGAGACCAGTAGAACTCGCTGAAAGGCGTGTTTCGTTTTCAGGTGATCAATGAAACGTGCCCCATCCTGCCGCGGTTCATCGCGAAAGCGGAGCGTCCCCGCATATTCATTGTCGATGACGACGATGCATTCCAGGCCTCCACTGACGCGGGGCAGGGAAGACTCACTGGCGGGAAACTGTCGCAGCAGTTTCTTGCGGCTGGTGACTTGAACAATTTGAGAATCGACCGAACCTCGTAATCCTTCTCCGGGACGTTCGCTGACTTCGGCCGCTTCATGGAGTGCAATCCGACGCTCACCGGCGGCGTCAAGAATGGCTTGTGCCAGCGGGTGTTTTGAATACCGTTCCAGGCTGGCGATCAATTGCAGGACGCGCTCGTCCGACAGGTTGTTCGCGGGGAGAATCTCGGTCAACCGTGGCTCACCGTAGGTGAGAGTACCAGTCTTGTCGAAAATTGCCGTCCGGCATTGGGAGAGCCGTTCCAGAATTCCCGGGTCTTTGATGATGATCCCGCGCCGCGCCGACAACGAGATGGCGCCAATGATCGACACCGGAATCGCGATCAGGAGTGGGCAGGGGGTCGCAACGACCAGAACCGCCAGAAAACGTTCGGGAAGACCGCTGAATATCCAGGCCAACACGGCCAGGCAGACTGCGATGGGGGTGTATATCGCTCCCAACTTGTCGGCCAGTCGACGCAGGCGGGGACGCCTTTGCTCGGCGTCGCGCATGACCTGCATGATCCGGGCATAGCGAGAGTCAGCCGGAAGTCGCTCGGCCCGCACGGAAAGTGCCGACTCCCCGTTGATGGCACCCGAGAGCACGCTCGTGCCGGGGGCTTTCGAGATGCGATAGGGTTCGCCCGTGAGGTATGACTCATCCATACTGCCGTGCCCGTCGACGACAATTCCGTCTGCTGGACAGACCTCGTGGGGAAAAACCACCAGAACATCGCCCACGGCCACAGAGGTCAACGGGATATCCACGATCGTGTCGTTAACCCGCCGGTGTATCATGGCGGGCATGCGACCCGCGAGAGCCGTCAACGCCGACGAAGCGCGCCGAATGGCGAATTCCTCAAGTGCCTGACCGCCCGAGAGCATCAGGACAACCAGCGATCCGGCCAGATATTCATGGAGAACGACCGCTGTCACGATCGAAAACCCCGCGAGGAGATCCGATCCAAATTCGCGTTCGAGCGCTTTCGACGCTAAGTCGATTACCAACGGAACCCCGCCAAACAACAGGACGACAATCAGAGGAAGTTGCGCCGGGCTGAGGGATTCCAGAAAAATGGGGGTTTCGATTTCCGCGGCACGCAGTGCGACATGGAGGGCGATGCCGACAATGGCCAGGGTCGCGATGCTGAGATCGCGGCGCGAACTGCCTTTCGGTGTTGCTGCAGGTTCGATTGACGGAGTTTGTGGGATGCTTGCCATGGAATTCATAATCAAAGAATCGAAGTTGAAATTCCAGCGAAAGTCTGGCCCGGGGAGATGTAACCACAGGTTTTTCCATAGCCGCATCGCGGAAGTTGGATTAGACTGACGCCCGCAGGATGGTGTACGGAGCCACACTCGTCCACCGGGCGTTCGAAATCTGGTTGCGTGTTGTGTTTTGTTTGGCCGCTAATGAAGTGGTGTCCTGTCGCAGGTCGTTGAAGCAATTTGTCGACCGAATTCAGTCAAAATGCGAAGGGGACGACTCAACAGGATCGCGGCACAGGACTTGCTTTGTGTATCTTTCAGCACACTTCTGCCTGTGAAAACAGGCTGACATCGAAATTGAATCCTCATTCGCCAGGTTCCACGGGGAACGGCGCCTCAATTTGATTCGGGAGCGACTCACATGAATATTACGATGATCGGCACGGGATACGTCGGTTTGGTCACAGGGACCTGCCTGGCCGAGAGCGGTAATGACGTTACGTGTGTTGATATTGATCAGACGAAGATTGAGAAGCTCCGCCGCGGTGAGATCCCGATTTACGAGCCTGGTTTGTCAGAGTTGGTTCTTCACAATGCCCGCGCCGGGCGTTTGAAATTTACGACGAATGCTGCAGAGGCATGTGTTCACGCCCGATGCGTATTCATCGCGGTGGGAACCCCACAGCGAGATGATGGGTCGGCCGACCTGAGCGGTTTGTGGAAGGTGGTCGACTCGTTGGCCCCGTTGTTGCCTCAGGCGGTGATCGTTGTCATCAAGAGTACAGTCCCCGTGGGGACCAATCGGGCTGTGGCAAACCGCTTAAAGGAATTGACCGGTCGAGACATCGACGTGGCGTCGAATCCCGAATTTCTCAAGGAAGGCTGTGCAATCGATGATTTTGCCAAGCCCGATCGCGTGGTGGTCGGAGTCACGAGACCGGAAGTTGGCGAAGTCTTGCGGGAACTGTACAAGCCTTTTTTGCGCACGGAAAACCCCTTTCTGGTCATGGGGCTCGAAAGTGCGGAGATGACGAAATACGTGGCGAATTGTCTCCTCGCGACAAAGATCAGTTTCATCAACGAAATGGCCAACCTGTGCGAGCGTTTGCAGGCTGACATCAATGACGTCCGCCGCGGCATCGGACATGACCAGCGAATTGGCTTTGCGTTTCTGTTTCCGGGCGTTGGCTACGGGGGTTCGTGTTTCCCGAAAGATGTTCGGGCGTTGATCGATACGGCCGAGCAAGTGGGCGTCAACACTCAGATTCTCAAATCCGTGGACGAAGTCAACAACGCGCAGAAAAACGTGTTGTTCGGGAAAATCCAAAAGCGCTTTGGAGACCACCTCGCAGGCAAGACAATCGCCTTGTGGGGTTTGTCGTTCAAGCCCCGGACCGACGACATTCGCGAAGCCCCGTCACTGGTTCTGATCGATGAACTGTTGGCCGCGGGGGCGACCGTCCAGGTGCATGACCCGGTCGCGGCGGAAAATGTTCGCAAGATGTATGGCGACCGAATCAAGTACTTCACGCAACAGTACGAAGCTCTGAAGGGCGCTGATGCGCTGGCGATCGTGACCGAGTGGAATGAATTCCGAAATGCCAACTTTGAGCTGATGCTCAAGCAGATGCGGACTCCGGTGATCTTCGATGGTCGCAACCTCTACGAACCGGCCAAAATGAAGGCTCTGGGATTCGATTACTCCGGAATCGGCTTGCTGAAGGCCTGAGAAGCGGTTGGTGACAGTTGCAGATAGAATGTGGCAGTTGTTGACTGATTTGTTGAGGATTGCCGTGGCTTTTTGTCTCTCACGGAATTTTTGAAAGCCGGGGTCGATCTGCGGTCGATGATCAGTCTCCTATCGCCGAGTAGATCGATCGACAACCGCATCAGCGCGGCAGAGGATCACAACTTGCCGGGTTTTGGAACGGGACCTATAATCCTGACCCATTCAGCACCTCAGTGCTGAAACGGGCGGCCTTCGGGCACAAAAAAATCGCTGGCTTCCGCTGATATCGGAAGCTGTAGGGAGTGAATGATGGATCACGAGTTGCGGGAAACCTGCGTCGACTTAATTGCGCGGATTAAACATCTGCAGGACTCTCTTTGACGTCGCCGGCAAGCTGCAACGCTCGGCTGATATCAATGAACAGATGGCCGCACCTGGCTTCTGGGATAATCCCGCGAAGGCTCAGGAGCTGGTGGATGAACTCAGCCGCCTGACTCGTGAAATCAAGCCACTGAAGGACCTGCGCTCGGCTGCTGACGATCTGGGCGTCCTGATGGAGTTCGCCGCCGATGACAAATCGGGCGATTCGTCACGCGAATTGTCCGATGCCGTCGTGCAGATCGCGAAGCAACTGGATGCCGTCGAGCTGCAGGCGATGTTGTCGCGCCCCGAGGATGCCTGCGGTGCCTATTTGAGCGTCCAGGCAGGTGAAGGCGGGACTGACGCTTCAGATTGGGCTGCCATGCTGTTGCGGATGTATCAGCGGTGGGCGGAAGACAATGGGTACCAGACCGAAATGCTCGATCTCTCGGAGGCAGAAGAGGCGGGGATTCGCAGTGCCGCGCTGGCCATTCGCGGAGATTACGCGTATGGTCACCTGAAGGGAGAAGTCGGGGTGCATCGGCTGATTCGCATCAGTCCCTTTGATGCGGCCGGCCGCCGCCAGACCTCTTTTGCTGCAGTCGATCTCGTTCCCGAACTCAATGACGATGTAAATATCGAAATCGATTGGGACAAAGATGTCCGTGAAGACGTCTTCCGTGCCTCGGGGGCCGGCGGACAGAAGGTCAATAAGACCAGTTCGGCGATTCGATTGACGCACCTGCCGACGAATACGGTCATTCAGTGCCAGAATGAACGCAGTCAGCATAAGAACCGGGCGATTGCCAGAAAAATGCTGATCGCGAAGCTGTATCAATCTGAGCAGGAAAAACGCGACGCCGAATTGGCGGCGAAGCGTGGTGAAAAAACCAAGATCGGTTTTGGTGGCGGCACGATTCGGACCTATGAATTGAACCCGACGCAGCGTGTTAAAGACCATCGCACCCTGCAGGTTTCGAATAATCCGATGCGGGTTCTCGATGGGGAGCTTAAACCCTTCATCGAATCGTATTTGCGCGAACAAATCGGCAAGCCCGAGCCGAAATCGTAATCTTGATCGCGGCCGGCAGGCCTGTTTTCGTTTCAACCCGACCTTGCCGTGTCGTCCGTTGGCGTTGCGGCCCGGCCATGGCCGAGTGAAGTCGGCTGCTG
Source organism: Planctomycetota bacterium (assembly GCA_018242565.1). GTDB lineage: Bacteria > Planctomycetota > Planctomycetia > Planctomycetales > Planctomycetaceae > JACQFH01. The sequence goes on from JAFEBR010000370.1 coordinate 6,960, forward strand.
TATGGCTGGGCAAACCTCTTGCGAATTGATGATGACCGTACCGCAGCCCAATCCTCAGAATGTCGAACGTGAATTCGGTGTGCCGATTCCTGGCGTGATCCTGGAGCCTGAACGCTGGGCCAAAACGGCACTCAAAAAAATTCCCGAGGGGCTGCTCAATTTCACAGAGATTTTCGGTC
>JAFEBR010000371.1 GCA_018242565.1 Planctomycetota bacterium
ATCGGTTCATTCGCCGGTCGATGGTGTGGACCGGAAGATCCGGTCTCCCAGGGTGACCCCGTCGCGGGCGGCACCGACGCCCCGCAGGCGTCGGTGCTGCGCAGCAGCCAGAGGCAGCGCCATCGACTTTCCTTGCGTGTACAGTCCCCCGTCCAGACTCGAACCTCGCCCCTGCCGATCGGCACCCCCACCAGAAAACGCAGGCGGTCTGGCCCAAAGGCTATTTTTTCCCGGTCACCCGCCGGATGTAATCGACCTCCGGCTGACGGAACGGGGTACCATCAGGCTCCAGCAGATCGTGAAACCAGACCGGGGGTGGGCCCGAGTACGTTTTCGTCCACGAATCCCAAGGGTAAATCGTCTGCGATTTGCCGTTGATGAAGCCCCAGCAGTACGCGGCCACCTTATGGTCTTTCATCATCGCCAGGTGCGGCTCAAAGACACTGCCGTTCGGACGAGCCATGAATTCCGTACACAACAAGGGGCGACCATACACCGTCAGATTCTTCAGACACTTGTCCAGCGATGGGGGATCGCCATAGGAGTGGAAACTGATCACGTCGCTGTGAGCCAGTTGAATCCGCTTGCAGTCATCCAGCTTGGTGACTACGTCGGAATCGCGCCAGACGCCTGAAGTCAGCGGTTGCGTGGGCTGTCCTTCACGCGCCCAGGCGAAGACCTGCGGCAGCAGCGCATTGACGAGCGCCGGTTTGTTCTTGGGTTCGAGGTTGGGACGCTTGGGCGCTCCACCATCAAAGTTGTCTGGCTCGTTCCAGACATCCCATACGACCACTCGCGGATCACGAGCAAAATGTCGGACGACACCGGTCACATATTCGCGCAGATGCGGAAATTTCTGCGGCTCCTGCAATGCCGCGATCCCCGGACTCTGCACCCAGCCCGAATTATGAGTGTGCGGCAGCGGAGCGGGCTGCTTCCCCAATTTCGGCTGCGGGTGCCAGCAACTGTCGAACAGCACGAACATCACCTTGATGCCGTGCCGGTCCGCGATTTTCAGGAACTCTTCGCAGCGCCCCAGAAACCCTGCCTGATCTTGCTGCCACAGTAAGTCGTGCAGAAAGACCCGCACGCTGTTGAAACCCAATTTCTCGGCGAATCCCAGTTCGCGATCGAGGACTTTCGGATCAAACGTTTCCTGCTGAAACATCTCTAACTGGTTGATGGCCGTGCTGGGCAGATAATTACAGCCCACGAGCCAGGGCTGCTTCGCATACCACTCTGTCGCCCGAGCCTGTGACCAGCGACCGGGACCATCTGGCACGGCTTCCGGCTCTGCAGCCGACGAACCGCGAGTGACGGCCAGCACGAACAAACAGAGCGTCGGCAACAGCCGGCTGGGAGTGAGCAAGGCTTTCAGATCCATGATGTTTTGCGCCAAAAAAATAATGAACCTCAGATTTGACGCGACATTCTGCATCGCGACTGCCGGTTTGGCAATGATGCCCTGCACCATGACTTTACACGTGCCTGCATCCGAAATGTGGGTCAGGTCCCGTCAGTTCTGCTGGTTCTCAATGCTCCCGAAAGTTGGTCGGTGACCGAACACCGGCCGTAGGATAGCGACTCCTCGTCCTACAGTTGATCATTCGCGGTTCGCTGCGCAAATAGAGATGCTCGGGGGGTGCAGGGGCGCGGTTGCCGAAGAGCCCTGAAAAGCCCCGCAGAGGGCGAGATTCCCCTTCGAGGATCCCCTTGCCGCAATCCCTCGCCAACGAACTCGTACATCGGATCTTCAGCACCCAAAACCGCGCTCCCGGACCGAATCTTGCCACGACACGACTCGAAGTCGTGACGAATCGAGAAACTCGGCACGCGTCGGCTGCACACAACAAGCCGATCCCTCGGCACGACAGGGCCTTCAAGGCCCGCGCTATTTCTTAATCGCCGTTTTCAGCGACTCGATCACCGCGGGGACATCGGTTTCGTTCAACGAGACGTAACCAAACGACTTGATCACCTGCCCCTTGTACGCGGTCACGGCAGTCAGGCGCGCGTCCAGATTGATGCCCCAGTTCTGGGGACCGGAAACCCCTTTGTGGACCGTCAACGCCGCCTTCTCAAAATACTGCGAGATTTTCGGCAGATAGGCTTGGGACTTGTCGGCGTCATCGGTCAGCCAGACAGCAACCAACAGGCCGTCGTCCCCCAGATCCTCCGCGAGCTTTTTCATGTAACGAAACATGGGGCGGTCGAAATCCTTGGCCGAGACGAAGACGTAGATCGTGGGTTTGTCCTGCCGGAGTTCGGCGTAGTCGACTTCTTTATCTTTCGGATCGCCGGTGACAGCAAAAACTTTGAGGGGGGCGACTTTTTCAGACTCTTTCGGTCCCGACGAGACCTCGGCCTGCGCCAACACGGGAACGAGCAAGACCAGCAGGGGTACGACACACCGGACAACAAACATCGTGCATCTCCTGTCAGCAGGGACGTCAGATTTGAGGAAGAGGACCACGGAGACAACCGATTGCAGAGCCTCCGAAATATGGCGGCCCGATTTGCGACTGCAACGGATGCCGACCACCCGGAAAGTGTACCGGCCCAACCGTTCACTGTCACCTCGCACCACGATTCGCGGTCCCCCGGCAATCGCTCGACCTGCCTGGCCAACGGAGTTCGTTTCGAACCGTGTATGCTGGTACGGAATGCCAGGGACGGCTCGGGTAACTCGTCATACGAACACTGCACCAGTCATCGCCCCGGGGGCTGAATACCAAAATCCCACGACTCACAGGGCGGACGCTTGACGGTCTCCAGTCGCGCTGTTAGCTTCCGTGCTGGCTTCTCGTCGCCGACGCGGATCGGATTCTGCGCCGTGCGAGCGTGTCAATATAACGCCTTGAGCACCAAGGGGTTGCGGCAGGCGGGCCCGGGTGCGAGTCCGGGCCATTGTTACTCTTTCACAGTGGCCTATCCCTGGAGTTTTCACTCCTGGTTTGGCACGAGGTTATCAAGATGGCGAATGCGGCGAACAAGTACGTCTATTTCTTTGGAAACGGAAAGGCCGACGGCAAATCGGAAATGCGGGCCTTGCTGGGGGGCAAAGGTGCCAACCTGGCCGAAATGACGAACATCGGCCTCCCCGTGCCGGCCGGCTTCACGATTACGACTGAAGTCTGCACCTATTTCTATGACAACAACCGACAGTATCCGCCCGAACTGGTGGAACAGGTCAAGAAGGCCCTGGCCAACGTCGAAGAGGTCATGGGCGCCAAGTTTGGCTCAACGACGAATCCGCTGCTGGTCTCCTGCCGGTCGGGTGCTCGGGACTCAATGCCCGGCATGATGGACACGGTCTTGAACATCGGCCTGAATGATCAGACCGTCGAAGCCCTGGCCAAGCAAACCGGCAACGAACGCTTTGCCTGGGACAGCTATCGCCGTTTCGTGCAGATGTACGGCGACGTTGTGCTCGACCTGAAGCCGAAAGACAAGAAGGACCCCGACCCGTTCGAAGAAATCCTGCACCACAAGAAAGAAAAAGTTGGAGCCAAGTTTGATTCCGAGCTGACGGCGGCCCAGTTGAAGGAACTGGTGGCGGAATTCAAGAAAGCCATCAAAGACCGCACCGGCCACGACTTCCCGACCGATCCCATGGAGCAGGTCTGGGGTGCCATCGGCGCCGTGTTCAAGAGCTGGATGAACGATCGCGCGATCGTTTACCGCCGGACGTACGGCATTCCCCACGAATGGGGCACCGCCGTCAACGTGCAGGCCATGGTGTTCGGCAACCTGGGCGACGACTGTGCGACGGGCGTGGGCTTGACCCGCGACTGTGCCCTGGGGCTCCCCGGTTTCTGTGGCGACTACCTGATCAACGCCCAGGGCGAAGACGTGGTGGCCGGGATCCGGACTCCAGAACGAATCGAAGTCACTCTGCCGAAGGCGATGCCGGCGGCCTACAACCAACTCAACGACATCGGCAAGATCCTCGAGAAGCACTATAAAGAAGTGCAGGACATCGAATTCACGGTGCAAAAAGGCAAGGTCTGGATGTTGCAGACCCGTAATGCCAAGCGCACCGGGTTCGCTGCCGTGCGCATCGCTGTCGACCTGGTCAACGAAGGGCTGATCACGTCCGACGAAGCCTTGAGCTCGAAGCGGATTCCGGCCGACGACCTGAATCAGTTGCTGCAGCCGATTTTCGATCCGAAAGGCAAAGCGGCGGCTCAAAAATCCGGCAAGTTGCTGGCGAAGGGGATCGCGGCCGGTCCTGGCGCCGCGACGGGCAAGATCTGCTTCCACGCCCTCGATGCCGAAGCTCTGTGGCAGAAGAACCCGAACGTCGAGCTCATCCTCGTTCGCAATGAAACGAGCCCGGAAGATCTCCGCGGGATGAAAGTTGCCAAGGGCATTCTGACCGCCCAGGGGGGTGCCAGCTCGCATGCGGCCCTCGTGAGCCGTCAGATGGGTAAGGTTTGTATCGTCGGCTGTAAAGATCTCGTGATCGACTACCACGCCGCCACGCTGACTTGTGCTGGCCAGGTCTTCAAAGAAGGCGACGACATCAGTATCGACGGGTTCACGGGCGAAGTGTTCGCTGGTCGCGTTGCCACCCAGCCGAGCGAAGTCATTCAGGTTGTGCTGCAGAAGACGCTGAAGCCCGAGCAATCGGAAACGTATCAGCGTTACGCCCAGTTGATGAAGTGGGTCGACGCGGCCCGCCGGTTGCGGGTGCGGACGAACGCCGACCAACCCGGGCAGGCGGCCGAAGCCGTGGCGTTCGGTGCGGAAGGCATCGGCCTGTGCCGGACCGAGCACATGTTCTTCGACCACATCGATGAATTCCGCGAAATGATTCTGGCGTCGGACCTGACGGCCCGCGAAGCCGCCTTGAAGAAACTGCTGCCGTTCCAGCGGAACGATTTCGCCGGTCTGTTCCGGGAAATGGCCGGTCTGCCGGTCACGATCCGGTTGCTCGACCCGCCGCTGCATGAGTTCCTGCCGCACGAAGCCGCCGCGCAAGCCGACCTGGCGAAAAAGCTGAAAATCTCGCCCGAAGTGGTCGCCGAACGCGTCAGCAAACTGCACGAAAGCAACCCCATGCTGGGGCACCGTGGTTGCCGACTGGGAATCGTGTATCCCGAAATCACCGCCATGCAGGCTCGCGCGATTTTCGAAGCCGCCGTGCTGGTGCAGAAAGAAGGGATCAAGGTTCATCCCGAAGTCATGATTCCGCTGGTCGGATTCGTCACCGAGTTCAAGAACCAGGAAAAGATCATTCGCGAACAGGCGGAAGCCGTGTTCAAGGAACAAGGCACCCGTGTCGAGTACATGGTGGGCACGATGATCGAAGTTCCGCGGGCCGCCATCTGTGCCGATCAGATCGCACAGGGCGCCGAGTTCTTCAGCTTCGGCACGAACGACCTGACCCAGACCGGGTTGGGAATCAGCCGGGATGACTACGGCACGTTCATCGGCCACTATCGCGAAAATGACGTGATTGGCAGTGATCCGTTCCAGACGATTGATCAGGACGGCATCGGCGGGCTGATGAAAATCGGCGTCGCTGGTGGACGAAAGACTCGTGAAAAGCTTAAGATCGGCATTTGCGGTGAGCACGGTGGCGATCCGGCGAGCGTGATCTTCTGTCACAAAATCGGACTGGACTACGTCAGCTGCTCTCCGTACCGGGTGCCGATTGCCCGCCTCGCGGCGGCTCAAGCGGCCGTAGCGGAGAAACAGGCCAAGTAATCCCTGTCACGCGTTCCAATGGAAGTCCACGGCGATAGTGTTCAAAGTACCGCAACGCCGGATGAAAATTCGGCGTTGACGGAGGTTCTTGGGTACTTGAACTTCTCCAGCGGTGCGGCAGATCCCAGGTTCCAAAAGGGGCTGGATCGGCTGTCCCGCTGGCTTGCGCCTGCAGGTGGAACGCCTCCGCTGCTGGGGCTTTTGCAATCGCGGCTCGTGGCTCTCTCCGAGAGCTCGGCCGCGTTCAGCAATTGCGAACAGGCACGCGCAGTGCTGTCACTCATCTTCGAGACGGTGCTGCCGGCTTATCGACAATTTCATTCCGACCTGCTGTCGCACGTCCTGCCCGATGACTTCTGGCAGCCGTTTTTTGTCGCGCGTCTGGCCGAAGCGGTCCTCGCTCAGGGTGGTCCCTGGACCGAAACCGAGCGGATCACGACCGGCGCTCTAAAACAGCTCAATGATTTCCTGGGGCATCGTCCGGTCGCCGTGCTGGAGACAGGGCAGCAGATGCAGCCCTATCCGCATGAGCGATTCCGACCGATCCCTCTGTATCTCAAGGGGGTCGGGGCGGCCACGGGACGTTACCAGGATCTGATCGTCAACGCGCTTGAGATCCTGCGGGAAATGCCCACCGAGATTTTGTCGGCGGCCTATTTCGACCTCGATCTGCTCGATGAACTGTCGCTCGATCTGCGGGCGTACGATCACGGGCATCCGGTTTATAAACGGACCAATTACACCTTCGGTGAATGGGATCCGCACTGCCTCGACGTTTCGGGGCGTTACCGCCGGTTTGTCGTGCGCGTCGTAATACTCGACGCTTTGCGAGACTGGATCCAGCAGGCCCGAGACGTCCCCGACGATGAACGGGTGCGTGAAGCCTCGGCCGTACTGGCCGGTACCATGCTCATGGCATCGTCGGTTTCCGGATCAGGGCCAGACACCCACGATTCAAACGTCAACCTGACGTCGCTGCTTCCCAAAATCGCGAGACAGCGTGACGCGTTTTACACGCGGCTGCTGCAGACGATGAAAGGGAAGCATGCCGAACGTTTGCGACGCGAAGCCCAGGTCGTGCAGCAGCCATTTGGCCGTATCCGTCAGCACCTGAATCTGTACCTGGCCCATTATGGCTGTAAGCAGATGCAGCGGGCCCACCTGGCTTATCTGTTTGCGCGGATGGGCTATGCCGAAGCAGCCCGGCAGCAGGCCACGATCATCCCGGCCGCGGCGACCCGTTTCGAAACCGAAATCCAACTGCGGCTCACGCTGGCCCAATTCGATCTCGACCGCGGCGATGTCATTCAGGCCAACCAGCGTGTTGCCGATGTCGAAGAACTGCTCAACCGGGGCATCGACTGCGGGGCCCTCGTCGACCCCTGGAATGTACTCGGTTTCCAGGGGCATTTTCCGCTGTTCATGGCTCGCGAAGACAGCGTCGCTGATCCGCGGATCGACAAACTGGTCAGCATCATGGACCAGTTGTTCAACGGCTATTCCCGCCTCGTCTGCGAAGCGGCGGCAGCCGGTGAAAAGGCGCTCTGCGACATCGTCAGCAGCCGGTTCGGCAAACTGGCCGAGTGGTGGGACAAATTCGCCACGACCGCGGTCGCCGATCTCCCGCAGGTCTTCGGACGCGAAAGCTACGAATCAGCCACCCGCGTGACCCGGGCCCTGTTGGCCTGGAATGCCCAGAAGGTCGCAGCCGGCGATGTCAGTTTCTGGAAACGGCATGTCGACGAATTCGAATCACCACGAGCGTATGCGATCGTCGTCGATCTGCTGCTGAAAAAGAAAGACGCCGTCGCGGCGATGAACCTGCTCATCCAGTGGTTGAGCGTGAGCGATTCCGTCGCGTTGGAGTCGGGAATCTATTCGTTCTGCACCCTGTTCATGGGCTGGGTCAACGTCGTACTGACCCGCAGTGACGAAACCAGTTGGCCGTTGATCCGCAAGTTCTTCGATTACCTGGAAGTCAATGCGGGTGAATGG
>JAFEBR010000372.1 GCA_018242565.1 Planctomycetota bacterium
AGTTCCGAGCCAGCGCTCGGAGCCATTTGGCCAGGCTGGTGATGCCCGAGAGAATCGTCTGGATGGCGTTGGCCGTCGAACTGGCGTTTGCCGCGTTTGTGGCGGCATTGGCGGCGGATGTGGCCGCAGATGCAGCAGACGACGCGGCCGCCGCAATAGGGGAACACAGGTGCGTCGGTAAAAGCTGGAGAAGGTTCGTCCCGGCGCGCCGGGACAAGAGTCGTACAAGGCAAGGTATAGCCAGTCACCCTGGCCCCGAGTGATTCCGTTTGTCGGGCAACCGGCGGGTCAAAGCATTCACAGTCGGCGAACTAGGCTGTGTCTTGAGCTCCGAAATCACCATCACCTTGGAGTGCGGTAATTCAATTACCGCCTTTGATTCTTAGGGTAAGTACCGCTCGTCAAACCGATCCTCGAGCGTCGAGAAAATCCAGCGTTTGCCGATCCTGTTTCGGACGGCACGGCGAAGGCGGTTCCTATCCGCCGAGCGTCAATACCGGACAAACGTAAGGCGGGAATTGAATTCCCGCACTCCACGGAATGACGCGCGACGGGGTGGGTGGCGCCATCCAGTAAGTAAGCCCGGCATCGGGCGAAGACTCTACGCCAACGGCATTGCACAGCATAGCCTGGGGTTGGCCGTTCGACGGCCTGCCCTGGGTGGCAGTTCGGCCGAGAACACTCAACTCCGAAAGAGTTGTGCAGCCGTTCGTCGAGGACGTGTCGGTCAGTTCGAAATTCGCCTCAAGCCGATCTCGCAGATTCCGGGAAAAGGGTGTGGCGACAAATCGCGGGTCGAAACGAGATCACTCGATCTGCGCAACTCCGTCAGGGTTGAACGGCGATTCTCATCGCCAACCCAACGTAACCCGAGCGCAGGCAACGCCGGGCCAGGCGGCGGATCGCCATCGGCGGTTTTCGAGGTCGCACGCCTTGCGCCCGTGTCACGGTTCAGAGAGTAGAGAGTCGAGAGGAGACCGCAGGGGGCTTTGGCCTGGCGAGCGGCTGGTCTGCTCTCCTTTCTCCTCTCTCAAATCTCCTGCTCTGTTCGCCGTAGGCGAACTGGTTTTCACGAAAGTGAAAGTCGCGGTCCCGTGTCACGGTTCAGAGAGTAGAGAGTCGAGAGGAGATCGCAGGGGGCTTTGGCCTGGCGAGCGGCTGGTTTGCTCTCCTTTCTCCTTTCTCAAATCTCCTGCTCTGTTCGGCTGTGCCGAACTGGTTTTCACGAAAGTGAAAGTCGCGGTCCCGTGTCACGGTTCAGAGAGTAGAGAGTCGAGAGGAGACCGCAGGGAGCTTTAGCCAGGCGAGCGGCTGGTTTGCTCTCCTTTCTCCTCTCTCAAATCTCCTGCTCTGTTCGCCATTGGCGAACTGGGGCTGCTGGGACTCGAACCCAGAACCAACAGATTATGAGTCTGCTGCTCTAACCGATTGAGCTACAGCCCCCTTGAGTTGGGCTCAGATGGGGAGATCCGGGCGTGCATGGCCGAGATCGGTCCACGAATTCTAGCGGGAACCGGGTGGGGTTTCGAGCGTTCGCGCGGAAACGAGAGCGCGTCCCGTGTTCAGGCCTGGTGCTCGACCAGTTTCACGAGTCGGTCGCACGTCTGCTGGTTGCCGGCGATGGCGAAGCCTTTGACCTTGTCATATTCGGCGACCGTGGGAAAGATGCCCCGGAAGGTGAACAGGGTCTTGCCGCCCACATCGTCAAAAGTGGCGATCACCCGGAATTGGGGAGCCGAGATGTGGTCCATGACAATGCGCTCGGGGGGCGTGATCTCCACAAACACACTGTGGTTCACGTAATTTCCGCCGTCGGGGCCGTGCATCGTGAACCGCCACTCTCCGCCGGGGCAAAAAGCGAATTCATCAAAGGTGTTCGTGAAACCGTCGGGGCCCCACCACTGGGCGAGTTGGGTGGCGTCGGCCCAGGCCTGAAACACCCGTTCGCGCGGGGCGGCAATCATCCGGGCCGTGACGATTTCCCGGTCACTGGTGTCGGTGGAGGTCATAAGCCAGGTCGCCTGTGGCAGGAGTTTCAAAAATCGAGGTGGAACCGCTCCCGGCCGATTCGCCGAAAGATATCGAATCACTGCTTGCCGACCGTGGGCGGGAGCACGCTTAGTGCCGTGCGTTTCCCGAGGGGACGCGATTCAACGTGCGCTGCGCGTGCGCGGCAGCCAGTCGTTCTTGCGCGGCGATTCGGGAATGCATCAGGTATTTCTGGCAGCAGGCGATCAGTGCCTGTTGATTGATCGGCTTGGTGAGATAGTCGTCGCAGCCGGCATCGAGACACCGCTGGCGATCGTCGGACATGGAATGGGCCGTCAAAGCGATAATCGGCACGCGATTGCCACGTCGCCGCACGGCCTGGGCCAAAGCGTAACCGTCCATTTCGGGCATCTGCATGTCGGTGAGGACGAGGTCGAACGGTTGGCCGCGCGATTCGGCGGCAGCCAGTCTTTCGATGGCAATACCCCCATGGTCGGCGGTTTCGACCTGGGCTCCGGCTTTCGTCAGAAAGAACACCAGCAGATCCTGCAGATCGGGGCAGTCTTCGGCGAGCAGAATGCGGCCTCCCAATTCGATCGGAGTTCCGGGGGCAGCCGAGGCGGCGGGCACCGGTTCGGGAGGATCGAGTGACTTAACTTCCACAGCACCGGGGGCCGGATACAGCGGCAGTTCGAGCAGAAAGGTCGAACCGTTATTGACGCTCGAGCGGGCGAGCACCAGTTCGCCTCCCATCATGCGCGCCAGTCGACGGCTGATGGCCAGACCCAGGCCGGTCCCCCCATGCTTGCGGGTCACGGTTGCGTCGCCCTGGGTGAATTCCACGAACAATTGGCCGATTTCACTGCCCGACATGCCACGGCCGGTATCGGTGATTTCGATCGACAGCCGGCGTTCGCCGCCACGAGTGTCTTCGCCGACCGAGACCTGGACCATGCCCGTCTCGGTGAATTTCACGGCGTTACCCAGCAGATTGAGCAGAATCTGCCGCAACCGGGTGGGGTCGATCATGATGTGACTGGGCACGGGGGAGTCGAGGTGGAATGTCAACAGCAGTCCGCGGGCTTCGGCCCGGGGACGGATCATCCGTTCGACTTCGCGCAGGGCCTCGACCAGGTCGATGTCGAGGCGTTCGATTGTCAGCTTGTTGGCCTCGATTTTCGACAGGTCGAGAATGTCGTTGATAATCGTCAACAGGTGTTGGCCGGCCGCCTGGATGGAGGCCAGCATTTCGGCCCGACGTTCATACGAACCACCGATTTCCGGATTCTCGGCCAGCAATTCGGCGTACCCGAGGATGGAGGTCAGAGGGGTGCGGATTTCGTGGCTCATGTTGGCGACGAATTCGCTTTTGGCACGGCTGGCCGCATCGGCTTCATCGCGAGCGGCCGCGAGGTCGGCGGCCATTTTTTGAGTCTGTTCCAGGCTCGAGGTAAGCGACAGGTTGGCACGAATACCGACCGCTTGTATGGCCGTGATCATCAGGCTGATGCCTGACAGGGTCGAAACATACATCCAGAGCGAGATCAGGCCGTCCTGGCTGGAATGAAAGGGGCCGTGGCCGGTGGCCGTGACCCAGCCGGCCATCAGCGCCGTCAACAGCACGGCCAGCGAGCCGCCCAACACGCCGTACCGCATTGAAGCCCAGGTAATCAGCAGGAAGATGAGGTGGGGACCACCTGACCCCTGTGAAAACTGGAACATGAATGCCACCGACAAGGCGAAGATGACGACAAACACGAGTCCTTCGACACGGTGCGCTACCAGGGTCCGCACATTCTCCCGAGACAACGCCAGCAGGCACGGGGCGGCGATCAGGACGCCGACCGTGTCGCCGGTCCACCAGATCATCCAGGTGGGAAACACGGCGGCCCGATCAATGATCCCATGGGCCCACAGATTGAGGACCCCTCCGGTCGCCGAGAATAACATGCCCCCCATGGCGAAGAGGAATAAGTACACGACGTCGCGACGGTAGGCAAAATTGGGGTTGAAGAGTTGCCAGCGCAGGGCGAGCGCCACAAACCAGGCACCCAGGGTGCTGCCCACCGCGACGCCGGCTCCAAACGCCAGAGAAGGGTTGGAGGCCAGTTGAATCAGGACGATCGAGAACCATATGACCGGGAGGTACCGTGTTCGCCAGCGGTACAAGACTGCTACGGAAATTCCCGTAGGCAGCCAGACGAGGCTGATCTTGTTTTCGGTGTAGGCGGTGGCCAGCCCTAAGCGCCCGGCGAGGTACATCCCCACAATGACCAACAGGCATTGGCCCGCGCCGAGCAGAAACTGCCTGATGGTTTTGGGCATAGGGAGACTGAAAGCTGACAAAGGATTAGCCGGGGTTGCGAAAAACGAGGCTCAGTTTCGACCCGGGGGGCCGACCGACGGGTTAGCGGTGGTCAATGTTCAGGGGGCGGGCTGCGGAATGGTGAGTGCGTCGTCCCGCGTCGGAAGACAACTCCCCCAAGCCGGAGTTCGTTGGTGGCAGTCCGGCCAGGGGATGCGACCGTTGGTTTCATTTTAACGAGAGCCAGATGCGATTGCAGTCGAATCCACAATCAATTTGAGATCCCTCCGTTTCAAAATGGGAAATCTCGTGATAGACGGAGACGTGCTTGATCCAAGTGCATTTCACATGCCAGATCGTGCCCCGCGAGACGCGCGTGCCGCCGGTCAGGCGGTGTCTGTGTGCTCTCACGGCGGGAAATGAACGTGCCGCACCCGATTCTGTGGTCGTGGGCTGGGATTCAGAATGGACATCAGTCTGTCTTACCCTGTTCGGATTGCAGGGATGCCTGCGAGGCGCGAGACGTGGTCGGGTCCGGGAACGGGCGGGGCTGGAAATCCAGCGCTCTGCCGCGGGTTGACGTAGGACGGTGTAGTTCACGATGATCGGCCTGCGACAGGCGGCCGCAAGGCCGGACCGCAGGCGTGGATACAACGGGTTGCCAGCGCGAGACTTGCGTTCAGCCCTCGGTTGAGTATTTTTACAACGTACTAACGGAGTAGTTTTGATACTGGCAGGGGCCGTCGGCGTCGTGCGAACGGCGGGCGCTGGGCCCCGGAATTTGTGGCGGGCGTAGTCTGGTGATTTGGCCGCGGGGTTCGCCGCGCGAGGGCCCGTATTCGATTTGAGGAAGGGAACATTCGCAACTCATGACCGTGGATATTCAGAAGATCAAGGATCTGGTGCATCGGGATGCCGAGCAATTGGAACGCGTCAAGCACGAAGTGCGGAAAGTACTGGTCGGGCAGGACGCCATGCTCTCGCGATTGCTGATCGCTCTGCTGACCGGAGGGCACGTGTTGCTCGAAGGGGTGCCCGGACTGGCGAAGACGACGGCGATTAAGGCGCTGGCCGCCGCGATTCACTGCAAGTTCAATCGCATTCAATTCACTCCCGACCTGTTGCCGGCCGACTTGATCGGGACGCTGATCTATAATCCGCGTGAAGGAAATTTCGCAACTCGGAAAGGTCCGATCTTTGCCAACCTGATTCTGGCTGATGAAATCAACCGGGCGCCATCCAAGGTGCAGTCGGCTCTGCTGGAAGCGATGCAGGAACATCAGGTCACGATTGGCGACGAAACGTTCTCGCTGGACGACCCGTTTCTGGTCCTGGCGACGCAGAATCCGATCGAACAGGAAGGAACCTACCCCTTGCCCGAAGCCCAGGTCGATCGGTTCATGCTCAAGGTGGTCGTCGGCTATCCCAGCAAAGCCGACGAGCGAAAAGTGGTCGATGCGGTGCTGGATGATCTGCGACGTGAGGTGCAACCGGTCTTGGAACCGCAGCATTTGCTGGCCATGAAACAGACCGTCGCGGCGATTTACATGGATGACAAGGTGAAAGATTACGTGCTCGACCTCGTGTCGGCGACGCGGCAACCGGCCGAGTACAAGCTGCGGGAACTGGTGCCTTTAATTGAATACGGAGCCTCGCCGCGAGCTTCGATCAATCTCTGTCTGGCGGCCCGCGCGAACGCCTTTCTGGTGGGGCGGGGTTATGTGACGCCGCAGGACGTCAAAGACGTGGCGTTCGACGTGCTCCGGCATCGCGTGTTGCTGACCTATGAAGCCGAGGCGGAAAATACCACTGCGGACGATGTGGTCCGCAAAGTCCTCGAATCGGTTCCGGTTCCCTGATCGATCATGGCACGGCGACAACTGGAAGACGTCCTGAAGGAAGTCCGGCGGATTCAAATCGTCGCCCGGAGGCAGGTGAACGACTTGATGGCCGGTGAGTACCTGAGCGTATTCAAAGGTCGCGGCATGGAGTTCGACGCCGTCCGGGAATATGTGCCGGGGGACGAAATTCGCAGCATCGACTGGAATGTGACCGCTCGCACGGGCGCTCCGTACGTGAAGACCTTTTGCGAAGAGCGGGAACTGACCGTGCTGCTGGCGGTTGACATCTCGGCTTCGGGGACGTTTGGCTCGCAGCGCCTCAGCAAGATGGAAACGGCGGTCGAGGTGGCGGCGGTGCTGATGTTCACCGCGCTGAAGAATAACGACAAAGTGGGCTTGCTCTTTTTTGCGAATGACGTGGTGAAATACATTCCTCCGCGGAAAGGGCGAGGCAACGTGCTGCGTCTGATTCGTGAATTGCTGGCGGCGGAACCGATTAAGGCCGAGACCGATATTTCCCGGGCCCTCGAATTTCTGGGGCGCGTGCAGCGGCGCCGGTGTGTCGTCTTCGTGATGAGTGATTTTCTGGGGCCCGACTGCTCGCGGGCCCTGAGTATCGCCAACCAGCGCCACGACTGCATTGCCGTCACGTTTGAGGATCCCCGCGAGATGCAGTTGCCCGATGTCGGTTTTGTCACGCTGCGCGACGCTGAGACCGATGAACTGCTGGAACTCGATACTCGGCACCCGCAGGTCCGGGCCTTGTTCGCGAAAGCGGCGCAGGCCCGCGATCAACGCCTGCGGGGCTGGTTGCGCCGGGCAGATGTCGATCGGCTGGAGATTCGCACCGATCAACCGTATGCCACAAGTCTGCAGCGTTTCTTCCGCATGCGGGAGCGACAGCGATGAGCCGTTACGGACAAGGAACCCGCATCACCTCGCCCCAGAGTGCCAGGCCCGCTGGGTTACGGCGCGGCGGTTGGCGGATACTACCGGTGCTGCTGGTGAGTGCGGGGTGCGTGGCTGGTTGTGGTCCCACGGGGGCCCCATCGGCGGGGACGGAGGCTGCCGCCGAAAAACGGCTGGAGCGTCGGGCAGACAAGGGGCCCGTCAAACTGCTGGTGCAGGTTTCGCCGGCCGAGCCGCGTTTGTCGGATCTCGTCGATCTCGACGTAATTGTCGAAGCCCAGCCGGAAGTGGAGATCAAGCCCCCCACCTTTGGCAAATCGGTGGGCGATTTTCAGATTCGCGATTACAGCGAACGGCCAGCCAGCACCAGCGAGACTCAGGTCACGCGACGGTTTCATTACCAGTTAGAACCGGTGCAGGCCGGGAAGCACCTGATCCGGTCGATTGCCATTGAGTTCATCGATCGTCGTCCGCAGTCGGAGACGAAAGGGGAACCGGTGCAGATCGAAACCAACCCGATCGAAGTCAATGTGACATCTGAGTTAGGAGATGATACGCCCGATCTGGCAAACCTCGAGCCGATGCTGCCCCCGCAGGCGGTCGATGAAGTCTCACCACTGGTCTGGTGGATCGTGGGCGGCATCGTGCCGTTAGTGGTCCTGGCGCTGCTCTTACTGGCACGACGTAAGCAGGTGCGGACCGTCGCACCACGCCGCTTGAGCCCGGAAGAGATCGCCCACGCAGCGCTGAATGCACTGCTGGCAGAAAACCTGCCCGGCCAGGGACTCGTCAAGGAGTTCTTTTTGCGACTGACGGGGATCGTGCGGCAATACATCGAAGATACGACCGGATTGCGGGCTCCCGAGCAGACGACCGAAGAGTTCTTACGCGACATGCGCTCGCGGGCGGCCTTCGCTCCCCCCCGGTCGGTGCGACTGGCCGAGTTTCTGGAAGCCGCCGATATGATCAAATACGCCGGTCAGCAACCGGCGGCTGGTCAGATCGAAGAGTCGATTGCCCGGGCCCGAGAGTTTGTCGATCTGCCCGAGACCCGGACCGCCGCACCGTTCGCCGCGGGTGTTTCGGAAGAGGGGGCGCGCTGATGGATTCCTGGAGACTCGAATCGCCCTATTGGCTGATGCTCGTTCCGGTGCTGCTGGCGGCCTGGTGGTGGAGATTCCGTCCCCGGCAGCGTCCGGCCGCCTTGTTTTCGAGTGTGGCCGAGTTTCGAAACCTGCCGGTGACTTTGGCGCAGCGCGTCCGACGCGTCCTGCCCGCACTGTCTGCCGTGGCCATCTTGTTGATGATCTGCGGTTTGGCCCGGCCGCAGTCCGGGCGAACCGAATCGCGGATCACCGGCGAGGGGATCGCCATTGAACTGGTGCTCGATATCTCGGGATCGATGGAAGCGCTCGACTTTCAACTGGACGGCCGGGACGTGAATCGGCTGACGGCGGTCAAGCGGGTGATTCAGGACTTCGTTCTGGGCTCACGAAGCATGAAATTGCCCGGACGGCCCGATGACCTGGTGGGCCTGGTGGCCTTCGGTGGGTTCGCCGACAGCAAGTGTCCGCTGACGCTCGATCACGGGGCGCTGGTGGACATTGTCAACAGCCTGGAGGTCCCCCGGCCGGTACAAGATCGACAGGGGCGGATCATCAATGCCGAGTCGTTAAAGGAAGAACTGGCGACCGCCATTGGTGATGGAGTGGCCTTGGGGGTCGATCGCCTGCGCGGGGCCAAGGCCCGCAGCAAGGTGCTGGTGTTGCTGACCGATGGCGACAGCAATGCCGGGGTGGTTGATCCACGCGACGCGGCGAAGATTGCCGCCGAGACGGGCATACGCGTCTACACGATCGGCATCGGCCGTAATGGCGTGGTGCCCATGCCGCAGGTGGACGAGTTTGGCAACCGCATGCTGGTCCCGGCTCAGTTTCACGTCGACGAAGATCTGTTGCGGGAAATGGCCGAGACCGGAGGGGGCAAGTACTTTCATGCGGCGGATTTGACCGGCCTGGCGCAGGTGTATGCCGAGATCGACAAATTGGAAAAAACAGAATTCGAAGAGACGAAATATTCTGAGTATCTGGAGTTGTATCCGTGGTTTGCAGGGCCGGGGTTGGCTCTGCTGCTGGTGGTGGGGACGTTGTTTGAGACCCGGTTACGTTCGCTTCCATAAGACACCTGATCGAGTCTTGTCGCTGAAAACTGCACTGCTGTTTATTTGTTGGCTGAAGGTTATATGGATTGGTCGCGTCCTGAATTTCTGTACCTGATATTGCCGTTGGCCGCGGCGTGGCTGGTGCTGTCGTGGTGGTCACGAAGAGCGCGGCGCCGGGCGGCAGAGGCGTTTGTCGCGATGCCGATGTGGTCGCGAATTCTGCCTGCGGCATCGGCCTCGCGGTTCTGGTGCAAGCTGGTGCTGCAAGAGGTGGCCATCGTCGCCGGGTTGGTGGCACTGGCCGGCCCCCGGTTCGGCGTGCAGTACGAAGAAGTGATTCCGCGCGGCAGCGATCTGTATGTGCTGATTGATGTGTCGCGATCGATGCTGGCTGAAGACGTGCCCCCCAGTCGGTTGGGGCGCGCCAAGGCCGACGTGGCGTCGCTGGTGAATCGCCTCGAAGGAGAGCGGGTGGGGTTGATTGCGTTCGCCGGGCAAGCGGTGGTCAAGTGTCCGCTGACGGTCGATTACGACAGTTTTCGGCGGTCGCTGGAGGAACTCGACCCGGGGAGCGCGCCGCGGGGAGGGACCGCGATCGGGGATGCGATCCGTAAGGCACTCGAAGTGTTTCAGCCCCGGGCAGAGCGTGACCAGGCGATCCTGCTGATTACCGATGGTGACGATCAGCAGTCGTATCCGCTGGATGCCGCCGCAGTCGCGGCTGAGCGGCAGGTCACGATCTTCACTGTAGGGCTGGGAGACAGCGCTCAGGGGGCCCGTGTGCCCAAGGCGGGAGCACCGCATACGTTCGTTGAATACGAAGGGCAACAGATCTGGAGTAAGCTCGACGGTTCACTGTTGCAGGACATTGCGCTGAAGACCTCTGGGGTGTATGTTCCCGTGGGAACTCGGTCGTACGACCTGGGAGAGTTGTACAGTGAACACTTGAAGAACCGCCGTGGTGCTGCCGACGAATCTCGTAAGCGCCTGCGACGTTCGGAACAGTTCCAATGGTTTTTGGGATTATCGGTGCTGGCACTGTTGGTGGACCTGGTGATTTCGCCTTATGCGAGAACGGTCCTGCCAGTAGCGGAAGCCGGGGACAAGACCGCAAACAGCGCGGCTCAGGCACCTGCCACCCAACCGCTGGTGGCCGCCGGAAAGGCGGGCCGTGTCGCCCGAGTGGGATGTTTGATGGTGCTGGGCAGTTTGTTGGCGGGCCGTGCGGCTGGCGCGGCGGAAACGACCCCCGCGGTCGAAAACGTGACGGGTGACAGTGTCCCCGCATCGTCGGCCGCAAAACCCCCTGCGAAACCCGAGGGGAAGCCTGCGGCGGCCGTTCGCGCGGGGTTGCAGCATTACCGGGCCGAGGAATTTGAAAAGGCTCGCGAGAACTTTGCGGCGGCCCGGCAAGGATTTGAAAAAGAGGCGGCGGCCAAAGCGGCCATTGCCGCGTTTGATGAAGCCTGTGCCGCACATCGCCTGGGAAATGTGTCACAGGCGCGCGATGCGTACCTGCAGGCCGGGCTGGCGCACGACAAGCATCTCGCCGCGGCCGCGCATTACAACCTGGGGACCATGTCAGCCGAGGAGGCGCGTCGGCTGGCGGGTGCACAGCCACTGGACGTGCCTCCCGAAAAACGACAGGAGATCCTGGATCAGTTGGCGGGAGCCGTCGCCGCGTTTCGGCATTCACTCGATCTACAGCCAGGTAACTCGCGGGCCAGGCGTGATATCGAACTGATTCGCCAATGGATTCGTTATTACACCGAGAAATGGCATGAACGCGATCGGCAAAAGCGACGTGAAGAGACGAATCTCCTGGCGTTTCTGGAGTTCCTGGTGCAGACCCAGCGATCCTTGAGGACCTCGGCCAGTGAACTCGCCGACTCGGCGCCCAGCGATGCCTTCGCGGAACTGAAGCGTCTGCAGGACGAGTTGTTCGAGGAAATCGAACCGTTGAAAGACAAGATCCAGGCCGAGTTGCAGCCCGCTCCTTCCGCAGCCGGAGCCCCCGGCAGTCCGCCCATGGCGCCGGCCACTGGCTCTCAACCGTCCGAAACCGAACAGGCCATACAGATGCTGCAGCAGTGGGCCGACATGGCAGGAGAGAAGATGTCAGAGGCGGCGAATCGACTCGGGCGTCGGCAAGGGGCTCGCGCGATGGCGGAGCAGCAGGCAGCGATCGACGAGTTGGAAAAGATCTGGGACGCCGTGGTTCCTTTCCAGCCGTTGTTGTCTCGCGATCTGGCCGAGCAGACCAAGTTGACTCGCGAGTTGGCTCCGCCGGCGGAGTCGGCTGATTCGGGCGAAGCAGACAGTAAGAAAGAACCGGAAGAGGGCGAGGCCGGTTCGCCTGACGAGGTGCCGTTGGAATCGCCGGGTACTGAGGCGGCAGTCGTTCCGCGTGCGGGTGGTGCCCCGCAACTGGCAACCCAGGATGTCGACTGGTCCCGACTGATCACCGACCAGCAGAATGTCCGTCGGCGTACTCAATTGTTGCCGCTGAAGGCCCAGGCCGAGCTGGAGCGTTTGGAGCAACAACCCGCCAGTGCGACCGCGGCCGGTTCGCCAGCGACTGACCCGGATCCTGCAGCGCCGGCCGAACCCGCGGAACCGGGCGGTGCCGCCGCCGTCGATCCGGAAGCGGCCAAGGCCGGTTTTCGTAAGGCCATCGAATTGGCACCGCAAGCTGCCGAAAAGATGCAGACGGCCATTCAGGCACTCGAAAAGCACGATCGCGCCACGGCGTATCCGGCCGCCGAAGAAGCCCGGCGGATTCTGGAAGAGATTCAGAAAGCGCAGCCCCAGCAGCAGCAACAAAAGCAGGACCAACAGGATCAACAGAAACAGGACCAGCAGAAACAAGATTCGCAGGATCAGAAAGACAACGACCAGCAGAAATCGGACGACCAGAAGCAGGACGAGAATCAGGACCAGAAGGAAAACGACAAGAAGCCCGACGATAAAGAGTCGCCGAAAAAGCCCGATGATCGCCAAAAGTCGGGCGGTCAATCGCCAAAACCCATGCCGATGTCGCGTGATCAGATCGAAGAGGCCTTGCGCAAGGTGCGGGAACGGCAGGAAGAAAAGCGAGAACGGGATCGCAAGGTCAAAGCCCGCGTGTCTGGCAAGGTGCCCGTGGATAAGGATTGGTGAGATGGCGATCACACAGAAAATCGAGCCGGGACTTACGATCGGCGGTCCGCGGACAGTGATCGGGTCGGCCAAGGCCTGCCGTCGCTGGCTGGTGGTGTTCGTTGGACTATTCTGCGGGGGCGTCAGCACACCCCTGGCGGCCGAGGACAAGCCGTTCATCGAAGTGCGCCTGGCAGTCGAAGAGATCTTCACCGGAGAGAGCGTCGATTACACGGTGGAAGTTCACAACGTGAAGAATCCACCGGTTCCCGATCTCAGCGCTCTGCGGGCCGACTTCGAGGTCAAAGCCAATGGCGATCAGTCGAAGAATATGTCATCGACGACGATCATCAATGGCAAGATTTCGCAGCAAAATGTGTTCAGTCACTTGTATCAGTACCGGCTGACGCCGCGTCGCTCTGGAGTGTTGACGATTCCGGGGCCGACCGTGGATGTGAATGGCAAAAAGATCGTCGGTCCAGAAGTTGAGCTGCGGGTAGTCGAACCGGAAGAGCAGGACCTGGTCATACCGGAGATTGTCATCGATCGGAAGCGGGTCTATCCCACACAGCCCTTTGAAGTCACGTTGCAGATTCTGGTGCGACCTTTGCCGGGAGATTCCGATCGCGACCCGCTGGGGCCCCTGGTGCGTCAACCGCCGCATCTGGAAATCAACTGGCTGGATCTGCCGTCGGGGCTGGCGGGGGAAGAAAAATCTCGCTGGCTGCAGGGATTGTTGTCCGAAAATGGAGTCGGGTTTACGCTCAACGACATCGCCACCCGGGGGGGCGGCTTCTTTGAGAGTTCGCGGGCAGCCGTCTTTCAATTGCAGCAGGGGCGGAAGACACGTCCGGGACTGGATGGTCAGCCGGTTGAGTATTTCGCGTATGAGCTGACTCGGCTGGTCACTCCCGAGCGATCGGGGCGGTTCACATTTGGTCCCGCGACGGTCAAAGGGACATTCGTCTCCAGGTCCAAAGCCAAGGATGGACGTTTCTCCGGAAAGCGACTGGTGGCAGTGGCCCCGGCCGTCGAATTGGAAGTCCGTGAAGTTCCCGAGCCACGCCCCGCGACCTTTTGCGGAGGAATCGGGGATTATCGGGTGGCCGCCTCGGCCAGTCCCACCGAATTACGGGTTGGCGATCCGTTGACCTTGACGCTCGAGTTTGAGCGGACCGTGGGCAGTGGCTCACTCGAATTGATTGCGGCTCCCGACCTGACGGCGATTCCCGCGATCACCGATGAATTTGAAATCGTGGACCGCAACCCGACCGGCCGCGTCACGGGCGAGGTAAAGCGGTTCGCGTATGCTCTGCGGCCCAAGCGGCCGGGGGTGGCGATTCCCGCGTTGAGCGTGGCGTTGTTTGATCCGGTCGCCGAGAGCTTTACCGATGTGTCCACGAAACCGATTTCACTGAAAGTGACTGAAGCCAGCCGCTTGGGGGCTGGGGAACTGGTCGGGGCCCTGTCCGGGGCCGGCGGCACCGAACTGAAGTCGCGTGAGCAGGGTATTTATCAGAACGTCACCGATCTGGCGGAACTTTCGGATCAGACAATTCCAGTGACTGGGTTAGCGGAAGTGGCGGCGGGCATCTGGGGCTTGGCGGGCGGCTTGATTCTGGTATTGCAGCGGCGACGGCGGCAGGCTGGGGATCTGGTGGGGCAGCGACGACAACAGGCGCGTCGGCAAGCCGAGAAGAAACTGGCCGAAGCTCGGCAGTCGGCCCCGCAAGCAACGGTGTTGCGCTGTATTCGGGCCGCCGTTTTGGGACTCATTGCCGATCTGCGAAATGTCGTCGCGGAAGGATTGACCGCGGTGGATGCTGATCGACTGCTGACACAAGCCGGGGTGTCTGATGCGACACGTGCGGACGTGCGGACGCTGCTGGAGTCGATTGAATCGGCTGAATACGGATCGGCCGGCCTTGCCGAAGCGACGGCGCTGCTGACTCAGGCCGACGGGTTGATCCCGCGCCTGGCCCGCGAACTGGAACGGAGATCGTGATGGTGTGCGTCAAGGCGGGCAGTGCGTGGCGCTGCCGCAGTCTGTGCCTGCTGGCTCTGGCGGTGTTGTTCCTTTTCTCAAGGGGCGTCGCCGAGGCTGGGGAACCGGGCACGCGCGAGCGGACGTTTTTGCGGGCCCTCGAAATGTTCGATGTCGCGAAGACCCCTGCCGACTATCGTGAATCGGCGCTGCAGTTTGAGTCACTGCTGAGCGACGGCTATCGGAATGGAGCGGTGTACTACAACCTGGGAAATGCCTGGTTTCGAGCGGGGGAGTATGGGCGGGCCATCGCCGCCTACCGCAAGGCGCAACCGTTTCGGCCCCGCGACGTTTATCTCGAAGCCAACCTGCGACAGGCGCTGGCGGTGGCCCCGGGCAAACTGCCCGCCGCGCCGGCACCGTGGTGGTCGCACGTGCTCTTCTGGACGGGGTGGCTGTCGTTTCCCGAAAAAGTGTACCTCGCCTTTGGTGGGTTATTGGTGTCGGCTCTGTTGTCGGCGCTGTCGGCCCTGTGGCGGAATTCTCGCCTGGCCTGGAGCAGTGGGGCCGTGCTGGCGGTCGGTCTGGTGTTCGCGCTGGATGCCGGCCTGGCGTATCGTGATATCGCCTGGCCGCGATCAGCCGTCGTCACCCAGGAAACGGTGGCCCGCAAAGGGATCGGGCAAAACTACGAGCCAGCGTTCGACCAGCCATTGAAGGATGGAGCCGAGTTTACGATTCTGTCGGAACATGGCGATTGGGTGTTTGGCCACTTCGCTGGGATTGGCGATGGTTGGCTCCGCCGCGAGCATATCGTGCGATAGAGAATCCCCCTCATTCCCGGCGGACAATCGTCGATGGGGGGGGCACGGGGAATCGACCGGGGCCGCCCGGTCAGAGGGTTACGGTGC
Organism: Planctomycetota bacterium; assembly: GCA_018242565.1. Taxonomy (GTDB): domain Bacteria; phylum Planctomycetota; class Planctomycetia; order Planctomycetales; family Planctomycetaceae; genus JACQFH01. The sequence goes on from JAFEBR010000372.1 coordinate 15,239, forward strand.
TCGCATGCGACAGGGAACCGGGCCTTGCGTCCCGGACGAATTGTCGATCTGAAATCACAATGGTGCAAGGTTATGGAAGACTGCAGAAAGACCGATCTTCGGCGGACACGCGCGGGACTGTGCCGGTGGGCCCTGGTGCTGGCCTGGTTCGTGTGGGGCGTGGAGCAACCCGCCCGTGCCGAGTCTTTGGCGGAGCGGATCCAACCGTTAATCGACGCACATCAGGGGCAAGTGGCGGTGGCGATTCGTCACCTGGAGACTGGTGAATCGTGGTCGTGCCGCGCGACCGAACCGATGCCCACGGCCAGTCTCATCAAGTTCCCGGTCATGATCGAGGCCTATCGCCAGGCCCAGACGCAGCGACTGGATCTGACCCGGCATATCGTGTTGCAGGAAACTGACAAGGTGCCCGGTGCCGGCATTCTGACCACCCACTTTTCCGCGGGGACATCGATCTCGATTCGCGACGCCATCCGGCTGATGATTGCATTTTCCGACAATACGGCGACCAACCTCGTGCTGGGGCAGATTGGCCTGCCTGCCACGGCCCGCTGTATGGAAGAGTTGGGGTGTCCCAATACGAAGCTCCATTCGCTGGTGTTCCGGCGTGATACGTCGATTTTTCCCGAGCGGAGCGAACGGTTTGGCCTGGGCAGCACCACCGCAGACGAAATGCTGCAATTACTGGTGTCCCTGCATGAAGGCCGTCTGGTGAGCCCGGAAGCGAGCGCCGCGATGCGCGAGCATTTACGGGCGTGCGATGACAAACTGAAGTTCCGCCGACTGATTCCGGCAGAAGTGAAACTGGCCTGTAAGACCGGTTCGGTCGATGCGGCCCGGACGGCCGCCGGTTTACTCGAGTTGTCGCGGGGGACTGTAGCGCTGTGCGTATTGACAGACAAAAACGAGGACACCCGCTGGACTGATGACAATGCCGGGGACCTGTTGTGTGCCCGCATCGCACGTGCCGTGTACGATCATTTTGAAACACCCTCGAAGTGCGAGCCCCTTTCCGTTCCGGAATCGGAAATCACCGGGGGTGGGGATGATGAAGACGACGAAAAGCCCGAGGATGTCGCGGCGTCAGCCAAGTTGCCCGACCTGTTGCCGCGGGATCCCCTCTCCGGGCCTCCCTTCACGGCCTGCCGTAATTGGGCCGTTGCGGATGCGGTCTCGGGCAAAGTGTTGTGGGAGTCAAAATCGTCTGACGTTGTCGATACGGCCAGCACCACCAAGATCATGACGGCCTACGTGATTTTGAGCCTGGCGGCCGAGCGGCCGGCCGTGCTGGATGAGACGGTGGTGTTTTCGGAACGCGCGGATAAGACGGCGGGTTCTTCATCGGGTGTTCGGGTTGGGGAAAAACTGCCCGTGCGGGAACTGTTGTATGGTCTGTTGCTCCCCTCGGGGAACGATGCGGCCGTGGCATTGGCCGAGCATTTCGGCCCGCGGTTTGACCCGCCTGCGAAAAAGCCTGGGCTCACGGATTCGATTTCGCGGTTCGTGGCGGAGATGAACCGCACCGCAAGCAGGCTGAAAATGAGTGACACCCGCTATTTGAATCCGAATGGGCTCCCGGAAAAGGGGCACGCTTCCAGTGCCCGGGACCTGGTGAAACTGACGGCAGTGGCCCTGCGAAACCGGGTGTTTCGTGAGTGTGTCTCAAGTCGGCGGCATGAGACGCAAGTGACAGCCCGTGATGGTACGCAGCGTTCGGTCACCTGGAAAAGCACGAATCGGCTGCTGGCGATTACCGGTTATTCAGGAGTCAAAACGGGTTACACGCGGGCGGCGGGTTCGTGCCTGGTCTCGACCGGTCAGCGTGGGAAAGACAACCTGATTGTCGTCGTGCTGGGGGCTCCCTCGGCGGCGGCGGCCGTCGCGGATTCGCGGAATCTGTATCGCTGGGCCTGGCGCGAACGGGGACAGCGCGACTGACAGGTGTTGGCTGTCGGCGTGACTGTTGACGTGGCAATAAAAAACGGGGTTGTTTTCACAACCCCGTAAGTTCGTTATTCGATCGCATGGCCAGCAGCCGATTTACCGCAGAACGCGATTGTCGGGCAGAACAACTCGTGAGGCCGATTGGACCTGGACATGGGCCGTCAGCTTGGCGGCGACGCGATCGCCGGTCGCGATATCGGCTGTGATTACGTTTTCACCCGACTGACTGGCTCGCAATTTCAGCAGCGAACGATGGCAGCCGCCGGCGGGGATCAGGTCGATCGCCTGTTCAATCGACTGCCCCACTTCATGCTGCAGACCCCGAGGCAGTTCGATCGACAAGACGACGTTGCGGACCGCTGCGGGACTGCTGTTGGTCACAGTCAGGATGTAGGTGCAATCATCACCCATCGTCACGTGCCCCGGACCTGTAATCGCCATCTTGTAAGGGGAATCACTCGGCGTGACAGTGGGCGTACTGCGTTCCCGACTGGCGCTCGTACTGGTCGGCACTCGCGCGGGGCGGTCATCACGCGCCGCGGTCACAGGTTTTTCGGGGGCGGGTTGTCGCCGTGGTTCAGGTTGCGGGACCGGACGTTCCACCGGTTTCGGTTCGGGGCGTTTGACTTCCGGAATGCTCTCTTCGACCGAGGGCGTGGTTTCACGGGGGCGGACCGGTTCCGGACGGATTTCTGATTTGGGGGTGGGATCGGGCTTGGTGTCGCTCTCGGCAGGGGTGACCGGACGGTTTCCGGGTCGGGCGATTTCGTCTTCCGATTCCAGTTGGTTGGATTCGGCGGGAGTCTGGTCGCCCGCTTCCTTTTCGCCGTTGGTGCGGAGAAACGCCGGTTCGCGTGGCGGGCGGGTGGGCTCTGGTTCCGATTCCAGCTCATTTTCGGCGTCGAGAGCCATGTCCTTGGCGAACGATTCGTCGGCTTCGTCGTCGGCGCCAGTACCGGTCTGCCCCAAATCGAGTTTCGGCGTGGGGCGTTCGGTCGGCAGAGTTCGCGTCACGGGCAATTCGCGACGGGGATTGGCCGGGATGTCTTCTGGTTCTTCGTCTTCCAGTGCCACTTCGCCCCGATCGGGCGACTCGTCACTGGGGACGCGTGTCGGGGGCAGAAATTCGCCGGGATCCTCTTCGTCTTCTTCGATTTCCAGCGCGGGTTGCGTGCGAGACCGGGCCGCCACCTCGGGAGTCCGCGGGCGGCTGATTGTGGGCAGCGGTGTTTCGTCGGCCTCGTCCTCCAGCGGATCATCGTCCAGCGCCGGTTGGGCTTTGGGGTGCGGACGCGAATCGCTTCGAGTGGTTCGATCGCGACTTGCGAGGCTTTTGGCCGGGGGGGTTGCTTCGGGAAAGTCGTCGTCTTCCAGCGGATCGTCGTCGATGGCGACCGGGCGTGGGCGTGAGGATTTCAGAGGCTTGCGGAACGGATCGGTCGAGTCGTCGGTGTCAGACGGTTCGAATTGGGAACCCGGATTCCGCAGGTCGTCGGCAGTGTCAGCCGTCGATCGGCGACTGAAGTCGCCGGTTGGTTCACCCAGTTCTTCTTCACCGATGTCGTCCTGAGCGAGTGTGGCCGAGGGATCGGCGGGTTCACTGAACAGGTCGATCCCAGCACTGACCATGAGGGAGACGGCGAGAATGATGCCGACGACACCAGCCGTCGCCGCGGCGACGTATCCGGGGTTTTCGGCCCACCGGTTTTCCAGCCATTTCCAGAGCCAGACCGCTCCTGCAGTCGCGCGCCCGATGGGTTTCCGTCCCGGATCGTGCTGAATCTTGATGGTCACGTGAACTACCGCTCCTTCCCTGAAGTGACTGAGTCCAAGGTACGATTTGTCTCACGACGGGGCAGGTCGGTCAAGCCCAGTCGCAGAGCCAGAAACTGGGGGAAAATCTGACCGGAGATGTCGACGGCCAGAAAAGGGGCGTTATGCCGTCGGTTGCGACGCTGTGGGGCGGCAGGCAGTCGCAATCGCGACATTGTGTTGCAGATGGGCGAGATTGAGTCCGCCCACGACGAGACCCGCAACGTGAGGATTGGCCAGCACAAATCCAATCGCCTCTTCCGGTGGCAGCGTGCCGGAAGCCAGTCCCTTTTTGACGATGATTCCCAGCCCACGCTGGGCCGCCGTGGCGATGGCCTCTTCACAAGAGCGATCCTGCAGGTGGTATTCCACCATCAGCACATCGGCCCAGTCGATGGCCTTGAGAATGCCGGCGGGAGTCTTGGCGGACATGCCGATGGCCTGTACCTTGCCCTGCTTCCGGGCCGACTGCAGGGTGGGGATCACGTCGGTCGATTCCTGGATGTCAACATCGCTGCCATGGGCATGGACGAACACCAGGTCGAGCACGTCGGTTTTGAGTCGGGTCAGACTGTTTTCCAGGCTGGTGCGAACGGCGTGCTCTGAAAAGTCGTATCGTGACTGGCCGTTTTCGAAAATCTCGCCCACCTTGGTGGACAGCATGAACTCGTGCCGTCGATGTGACAGTGACCGCCCGATCTGCAGCTCGCTGGTGCCGTAGGCGGGGGCCGTGTCGATGTGGGTGATTCCCAGATCCAGCACTCCCGCCAGCAGGCGGTCCACCGCGGCATCCGAGGGCAGGTCATAGCCAGCCGTGTATTTGATATTCTGATTCCGGCCGATTTTGAACGCGCCGAACCCGATCGGGGTCACGGACAACTTTGTCTGGCCGAGGGGGGATGCGTGCATACAACAACGACTTTCGGGGGACGCGTTCGCACCGAAAACACTGCCAGGCTCTAGGCGGCCCGACGGAGAGTGCCGGGTTCGGTTAACGAGATCCAGTTTCGGGCAGATTCCCAGGGAGGCAGTGCGACTTCCGGGCGAGGCCAACCGGCCAATTTTGCGGCCATGGTGGCCGTGGTCTCGGTTTGATTTGTTGCGGCCGGCAGGCATTCGATCAGCATGCGAGCCAGTTGGGGGGCGAGGGCCAGCTTGGTGGGCCAGGCGGTCGTCACATTCCCCTCGTGGATCAAGGTCGCCGTGTCGGGACGTGAGCCACGGGGAGAAGCCTGCTCAGCTCGGTCAACGCGATAGGTGCTCCATTCGACCCGGGAAAGATCGATTCCGGGAAGCACGGCGGTGAATTCGGCGTGGGCACGGTGCAACAGGTTCAATTCATCACACGAAACACCATCTTCGGCCAGTTGCCCCCCCAGTTGCCAGACGGTTCTTCCGGCTTGATCGTGGTCGCTGGTGATCGTGACTCGAGTGCGGGCGCCATCGACGCAGTGTCCGTGCAGCAGGGGCAGGGGACCACGTGCGAGAACCATGTGCAGGGGCCGACGCTGCATTTTTCCCGCAGGCAGCCCGCATTGAACTCGTAACGCGTCATTCCCCGCACCGGCGGTCAGTACGACCTGCCGCGGCCGAAGTTGCAGAGGTGCCGGCTGATCAGGGTGCGTCAGATTGATCGCGGTTACTTGGCCCGGTGCGCTCAGAGTCAATTGCACGCCTTCGCGCGAGTCGATGGCCAGGATGCGGTCATGATGTTGCCTGGCCAGATCCGCCAGAAAGCTGGCGGGAGAAATGACTTGTTCTTCCAGACGGGCGACTGTTCCCGGGCAACCCGCCAAGGCTGCCGGGCGATCGGCGTCGGACAGTTCCTGGGGAGCGACCTGCAGTCCCACTTTGGCGCCAATCATTCCCAGCCTGGATCGAAGTGTGTCGCTGCGCCACAGGTAACAGTGCTGCGAGCGCACGTGGGTGTCTTGCAGATTCGGGTTCCGCCGGCCAGCCAGGCACTGTCGCCAGATCTCGGGCATGTCGCGAATTTCACGGGCCGCGGGGGTGAGCAGGCCTTGCAGGGTGTATTTCAGTCCGCCATGCAAAATGCCTTGCGAGGCGACCGTTTGCCCTTGTCCCAGTTGGCCCGCTTCGAGCAGCAGGGCGCGGTCGCCACGGCGTGTGAGTTCATCGAGCAGCCATAAACCTGCGGCGCCCCCGCCGAAAATCACCACGTCACAGTCCATGGAGAATCGTTCCTGTGTTGCCATCAATCCGTGTCGGACGAACCTGGTCAGACCAAATCAACTGCCAGTACCCCGCTGTCGAGGGCGTTGTATCGCGTTCAGCCGATCTTGGACAGGTCGATTGTGGCGACCGGGGCTGGGATTGGTGACTCGTTGCGGCCTGCTGCTCCACCCTCTGGAAACCGGAGGAAAAGCGTAGAAAACGGCGTCTGCAGCCAATTGATGGCGACGAGCCGAACCGGATACAACGGAACGGCCGTGTTTCGCAGACTCACCTATCCAGAAACGGTCGTTTGCTGGTAAGTTACGGCCACTGAGACATATCCGGTGCGAACGATTCACTGGACGAGCCTGGACAGAGGTTCTGGATCAAAGGATTGATCGGGATTTGGCCGGGCCGTGCCGTCGTCGAGAATCGCCGCATATTTCGGGCAGAATGCAGGTGGAAGGACCCGTCGCATATGACATGGATGGTTGGACGAAAGGCCGCCGCAGTAATTGCGTTGATCGCCGTCTGTCTCGTCTGGGTATTTGGCTGCAGTTCGTGGGATCTGGAACCTGAGGATCCTGAGGTCGACGACCTGATTACGGCCGAAGAGCCGCGCACGATGCCCGCCGTGGTGTCTGCACCGCCGCAAAAGCTCGAAGTTCACTTGCGGCCAGGTGATCGGTTTCCGCTTTTGAAAACGGTGGAACAGACATTAAGCCAGTCCACGCAGGAAGGCTGGGTGGTCAGTCGGTCGCAGTTGGAGATTCTGTTTCTCATTACGGTTCGCGAGGTGCATCCGTCGAGCATGGGAGGCTCGGCCGCGGCCGGTTCGCGGTCGGGCGAGAAACGGCTTGATGTCCGGTACCAGCGAATACGGTACTCACAACAGTTCCCGGGGCAGGAAAAAGTGGAGTACGATTCCGATGCCCCTCCGTCGCCGATTCCCCCGGCGGTTGTCGGCTATCACGGGCTGAAAGACAACGGGTTTGAGTTCTGTCTGAATCAGGATAATCAGGTTTCGGACGTGGTGGCGTTCGACCAGTTTGTCGATCGTTGCCTGCGAGACGTCCCCGCCGTGCGGCACGAGCAGATGCGCAGTTCGATGACCTGCAGCACGTGTGCTCAGGCGGTTGCCGATTTTATCGATGACAGTATTGGGATTCTGCCGCCGTCGGTTGTGCGTGAAGGAGACTCCTGGACTCATGAACGGCAGTTTGGCCAGCCGTTGCCCATGCTGTGCAGCACTCGTTATCAATTGCGACGCCTGACCAGTGATGTGGCGGAACTTGAGATTCTGGGTACGACACTCCCGTCGATTCCCAAGAGCGATTCCGGGACTCGTCCTGATGTGCAGGTAGTCATTCGTGGCGGGCAATCCATCGGAAAATGCCGGCTCGATCGTCGCACGGGATTGCCCTGGCAGTCGAAAGTGGAGCAGGCACTCGACATGACGGTGCGGCTCGCGGATGGCTCGGAATTTGAACAACACAAACAGACGATCACCACGATCAAGAACTTGTCGGAATCGCGTGGCAGCCCGGCGAATACACCTGGTATGCCCGGCGAGCCACTGCCCGATGATGTTGTACACGTTTCAGGCGAGAATGCCGCCGGCGAAAAAGCCGCCGTCTTTGAAGATCAACCCTTGCGGCGCCGGACCTCGGGTAAGGCTGCGGGAGAGGCTCCTTCACGCCGTTAACCTGTCTTGACCAGATCCTCAGTTTTCCGTAACACACCGCTCCCATTCCCTTTGCGAAGTTCCCTTCCGCACAGCGCCCGTGGCACGGACTTCACCTGTCTCCGATTTGTTTGATGCCGTTTTCTGTCACCCACCCACTCGCTCCACGAGAACTTTCCCATCATGACGCAGGCTGCCGTTCCCGTTGCTACCGAATCCAGGCAGGGAGACCTTCCGGCGATTGTTTATGCTTCGGGGCTGACGCTGGTCCTGCCGGCATACAATGAATCGGCCGCGATCGCCCATTCGGTACGGGATGCCGCCGCTGCGCTGGAGGGAATTGGAATTCCCTACGAAGTGATCGTCGTCGATGACGGCAGTCGTGATGACACGGCAGCCGTCGCACGCGGGGCCGCGGTTGATCTGCCTCACGTCCGCGTGATTTCAATGGGAAAGAACGTCGGCTACGGTGGCGCGCTGCGAGCGGGGTTTGAAGCGGCCAAGTATCAGTTGCTGGCCTTTACCGATGCCGATGGACAATTCGACCTGCGCGAAATGACGCGGTTGCTCGCCTTGGTCGAACAGGCCGACATGGTCTGCGGCTTTCGAATCGACCGGCAGGATCCGTGGCGGCGCAAGTTTTATTCCAAGGGTTACAACCTGATCGTGCGGAATCTGCTGGGGACGCGAGTTCGCGATTGCGATTGCGCCCTGAAGATCTTCCGCAAAGAGCACATCCTGGCGATGGATCTGCAATCGCGAGGATTCTTCATCAATTCAGAGATTCTGACCAAGGCCCGCCTGGCGGGACTGTCGGTGGTCGAAGTGGGGGTTACACACCTGCCGCGACTGCGAGGCGAAAGTAAGGTTTCGATTCTGCATATCCCCCCGGTCTTGCAGACGCTGGTGCGGTTCTGGTGGACAACGGTGATGTTTCCGGCCGCTGAGCCGGCGGCCCCGGTGGCCGAGTCGGCCGGTGCACGCTGGTGGCAGCCGATTCTGCTGGCGGCCGCGGCCTGCCTCTTGATCCTGCCGAATCTGGGATACCCGCTCATCGATCCGGACGAAGCCCGGTACGCCGAAATCGGTCGGGAAATGCTGGAGTCGCGTGACTACGTTGTTCCAACCCGGTTGGGTGAGCCCTATCTCGATAAGCCGCCGCTGTACTACTGGTTGACTGCCATCAGTTACCAGATGTTCGGCGTTTCTAAAGAGTCGGCCCGGCTGGTGCCCGCGATGGCAGGACTGGCCACAATTCTGTTGCTGTACCTCGTGGGGGGGCGAGTCGTTGGTCGGCTGGCTGCCTGGATCAGTGGGCTGGCGTTGCTTTCATCGTGCGGTTTCCTGTTGTCGGCCCGCTTTGTGTTTATCGATACGCTGTTGACGTTTTTGACTACGGCGATTCTGTTGTGTGGATATC
>JAFEBR010000373.1 GCA_018242565.1 Planctomycetota bacterium
CACTGCCCGGCTCGAATCGTGCCGAAGATCGGCAACTTGGTGACTTCCATCCACACATCCGTAAACGTCGGACGGCCCGGAAACGAGAAGTCCATCTGAAAGAAGTAATTCATGTTGTCCGCAATGGCTCCGTTCGCGGTCAAACGTGACCGCCGGAAGTCCGATCCATTGTCGAGAACTCCAAACTCTTTGATATTCGTGGGATTCTGGCCGAATATGCCCGTGTCCATCTGCGACACGGCGTGCACTTCGATGTAGGGGGTCTGATTTTTTTTGGTAAGTTTGTCCTGCAGGGCGGCGAACTGCTTCTGCAGATCTTTCATCTGCTCCTGCATCAGGCGGGCCTGAATGCGGTCCGCGGCGGCCGCCGCATCGGCATCCGGTGTGCTCCCCGTGGCATCCTGTAGCGGTGTCGTTGACTCGAGATTGAACGGGGATTCCGCCCCCGCGGGATCTTCGACATCCTGGTTGTCGCCGAAAAACGTCCCCTGGAACGCGAAACCGGGGGAAGTGAGGGCCAAAAAAGCCAGGCAGACGGCGACCGCTCTGAGCGGCGCGAAGGAGCGGCTCATAGGAAAAATCCGATTTGAATTGGTGGGTTGTGCTGAGCGCACGCGGTGTGATTGAGAGAGGCAGCCTGATACCCCATCCCACTTTCACTGTCAAACCCAACTTTTCGCAATTTCGGCCGCGAAAAATTACGTTTCCTTCAGCCCAGAAATCCAGACTCCACGGGGAAAATCCACTCCCCGCCACTCAACCGCCCAGTTGATTCATGGGGCCTGCCTGGGATGATCCCGAAGAGACTTCTGCCCCGCGGGAGCCGACACTTGACTCATGGCCAAACGGCTGCGCACTTCCCGATTTGGACGGCTCTTGTCCGAGCCCCCGAGACGAATTCGCTTCTATTCTTGCTGGCCAAAAACGAAGACGCTGCTGACTTCTACCGGAAGTACGATTTCGAGCCGATACTGAATGATCCGCTGAGATTGTTCCCGCCGGTACCGCCGTCATCCTGATTCGCGGCACCGGTTTCACACGACGGCGAAGGCAGAGTCATTCGGCAAGGGACGGACCGGCAAATGCCCCCCCACGTCGTGGACCAGACACCGTTCATTTCGCAGTATCGCGGATTATGACGCATAAGATCACAGGGTGCCTGTACTCGAGACAGGTTGTCGGAACTGTCGCCCCCGACTCCTGCCGACCGAACGTCGAATCGAATCGTGGCAACAAATGATGTCCGTGAAGTCTTCGCAGCCAGTCGGAGAGGCGTAACAAATCGTTCTCTGGCTGAGATACGTGCCGGCTCTTGTCCGCACGACTTCATGAAATCGAACACGCGATAACGAAGAGCCCGGGGCCACTCCACACCACGCGTCGCCGCTACAACTTCATGTTCATGCGCACGCCGTAGACGAATCCGGTCTCGGCGATCGCCCCGGCACCGGGTCGAATGACCTGCAAGTCAGGCGTGACATTCAACCAGGGGGTGACCTGAAAGTTGTAGAACAACTCGACGCCGGTCGCGTTCCGGGGACCGAAGACCAGCCGTGGTAACGGTCCGAACTCGTTGCTGGCCCCTGTGAAATACCAGCCCAGACCAAACGTGTCGCCGCGCTGTCGGGCGATCGGGCTGTATCCTCCCAGTCCCGTGCTCAAAAAGTACCGGATCGGAGTCGGGTTGCCATCGCTGATTGAACCGCGCCCAAACAATCCCCATCCCCGGTCGGTCCCGGCATACTGTGTCACATACTGGTCAAAGCCGTAATATAGCGTGTACGAGTCACTCAATGTCGGGAACCCGGGAACCGTGGGCTCGGGGTAGACCCCGGGCGGAGGTTCCGCAAACGACAAGTTGGTGAGCGGCACATGCTTCCACATGCCACCCACATGCTGTTCGCCCGGCAGGTCGAAGAAATTCGTTTTCAGTCGCAACTCACTGCCGATGATCACGCCTTCCGAAAACAGCTTGTCGAATCGGAAATAGTCGGTCGTACCGCCGGTTGGGTCGCGAACAAAGAACCGGACAGCCCCCCATTCCTGCGGACTGACAAACCCGGCCGAAAACGAAGTATACGGCAATCCCAGCAAAAACGCGGGGTTCGCGATCAGCGCCTGGTTGACGAACTGATCGGTACCATCCCCACCGGCGAAAATGTCCTGGTCAGCGTTGCCCAACACATCCGACTTGCCAGCGAACACGACCAGGTGCTCGGAAAGTGGTTGTGTCCAGAGAAAATTGGTTAGAAACAGCGTGCCCGGATCGTTAGGGGCGGGGGGCAGCAGAGCCGGGAAAACCGGCGGGGCAAATGTGCCAGCATTCAGCGAGATGTTCCCGAACTGTCCGTACCAATGCTCAAATCGAATCAGCAACCGACCTTTGGGCAGGCCCACTAGCTTATCCAGGTCCAGAATCGTATCGTACTCGCCGCGACCGGTATAAGCGGTGGTGTTACCCATCTGCAGTCCGAACGCGGAAAGCGGCCCGGGAAGCGCGCGATTCACCCCGCCGGCAATCCCGAATCCAAACTGTGTCGATCGACCGGCGAAGATGATTCCAGCCTCTCGCAACGCCGATCGGGCCCCCAGCCAATTGCCCGTGAGCGCCGGGGTCGTCCAGATGTTGTATCCCGGCGTCGCCCCGGCACTGCCGACGAGCGTTGGCGCCGCTGGCTCCGGGGCCAGTTCGGGGGGAAGATCAAAAACCGCAGGCTCAGCGGGAGCCTCTGCCGCCTCGTCCTGGGCCCAGACGATTGGGGTCCAGACCAACAGAAACGCCAGTGTCACCAACGATCTGTACATTCTGGAACTCGGCTTTCGACACGCTCACCACGGAGTTCGACTCTCAACGCGCGATCACAGACCGCTCCTTACGATTGAGAGAACCCGAGGCACTGGAATTATCGGAGTCTGCCTCAAATCCGATGCAATCCAAACGACTCATTCCAGTCAATCGGTTTGACATCCGGGCACTTCTTTTGTCACAAGCGACAAACTCCCCCCAGTCTGCCACAACCGAGAGCGGTTTCGAAAATACCCTCTGCCTCACCCCCACCCGGCCCAGATACACCCCGGATCACTCATGCGGTTCGCGAACCCAGGACTTTCTGGTTCCGCTGCATCGCTGTCAAAACCGTACATTGACGCACGCGCGGGCACTCAGGCAGACACGCCCGTCGGCCGAACGAATCCCGACCGGATCGACTCGAAAGATCACCGAGTTCGTCCAGCAGCGTGGCTGATCTCCGCCAGATCGAAACCGAACCGCCACGGGAATCATGCGAGCTAATACACAGCCACGATTTGGGTACGAAACAAAACCCCCGTCTGCCCGGCGGAATAGCCCGTTCGGTTCTGATCCGCCGGCGAGTTGTCGAGCCAGGTCGTGTCGAACGTGTACCGCAAGTTGCTTTTGCCAGGAATGATGAACCAGTTCACGCCGCCCCCCACTTCCGCGCCTGAACCATACCGACCGGTCACATGCGACGTGCGGGCATACAACTCGACCGTCTTGGGTAGAATGAACACGCCCCCCTGCAGAAATCCGCCATACGCCTGCGTCGAACTGATCGGCAAGGGCCCATTACCGGCCAGCGACGAGAGATCCTGAAAGTACCCTTCGGTCGAGAGACTCCACCCCTGATGCTTCCATGACAGGTCAATGGCGGCCAGACCAATGTCATAGGTCTGCAGGGTGACTCCCGGAGCGAGCGCCCCGACCATCGTGATTAACGTACCGTCCGACAAACGAATCGGCGAGTTTTCCACCGCGTCACTGGCCGACTGGCTCCCCTGGCCCAGCGCGAAGGTCAAGCTGGTTCCCAGTCGAATCACCGGTTCCGCATGATCTTCGTAGTCGGCGTAGCCTTTGCCAAAACTCCCCCACGGTTCCCACCACACCGACGCCGAGCCGCAAAAACGGTTGTTCAACTGGTTCGGCCGCAGGTTCAATGTATTGAACCCATTCGCCAGCATGGCAATATAGTACAGGCCATCGATCGGTTGACCGTTGGCCCACACCCCCTGGCTGAGACTGGGACGAAAGAAGGTGGTCGCCATCGAACGATCGGGGCCTTCCAGCGCCGCGAAGGCACTTTCAATCCACTCGCGTGTACCCGGCACTTTCGTCTGCCCCACGTGAATCTCGAAGGACCGATTCAACCGATACCCCAACTCATAAGCGCGGACACCGATCGGATTACTGTTCACCGTGTTGTAGTCGATATTCAACAGGTACGACATTTCCGGCAGCAGGGCTTTCCCCGAAAAAATCAGGCGCCCGCGCGGAATCTGGAAGTTATTCGCATTGGCAATCGGCACGAGATTGCCCGCACTATCCACCCAGAAATCTCGACTGCGTTTGAACCCGTCGTAACGAAACATGTTCTGACTGTTGATCTTCAACGAGAATGGACGCTCATCCAGGTCTTCTGATGCAATGATGAATCCATTGTCGTATCCGGCGCGAAACTCTCTCAGAAACGTCCATCCGGGCGGCGCCGGTGCGTCGGCGGCAGGCTCTGGCGTGGTGTAATCAAACGGGGAATCCGAAGTGGCTGCTGATGAGTCCTGAGGTGCCGGATCGGAATCGGGCACGCTGGACTGGACCGGAATCAATTCCGCATCGCTGGTCGCGGGAACCACGGTTCTGGGCACGCGATCTTGCTTCAACTCGCGAACTTCGGCTGACAACCGCCGATTTTCGTCGACGACCGATTCCAGCATCTTTTCGAGGCGCTCGAGTCTGGCCGAGTCATTCGCGGCAGCAGACGATTGAGGAGCTTCGTCTGCCAAAGCCACGGCGTTGGGCATCAACCCGGTTCCGACGACCAGCAAACAGCAGGCCATCAACTGGTAGATCCCAAGGACTGCCAGAGGCGAGCCCCAGCGACGGTCCCGTCGGGGACCCGACTTGCCGCCAGCATCTTGCGCCAGGATGCCGAGCGGAGTGTCCATGAAGCCTGACCTGAGTGAAGACAACGCAAAAACAGACGAGTTGTCACGCGGAGACCTCGGGAGAGAATTCGCCAACGAACGGCAAATTCTGCCCGAAACTGCGGCAGCCTCGGTCTCCGTACGCCGACCGGTGAGACCGAAACCGGTATCATTCTTTACATCGGCAAAGTTTGCCGATCAGTTAAGAAATTCCGGTTGCAACGATCCTAACGACGGAAAATTCCCGTCCCCGCTGGCCTGAAACCGTCCCGACTGGCAAACCCTCCCACGGCCGATTTGACGAACCGATCTCGCTGACACGGGCGAGTTCTGTGTTCCCACCCCCGGGTGCCAGACCGTATTTCCCTCGGATTTCCACCGGATTTATGCCTCTGAAATGGCACCACGCCGGGCGATACAGTTCGCCCGGCGTGGTGGGTTTGATGTCTAGGAATCTGAATCGATCGCAGTCTAATTCGATTCCTTCAACTTCTGGAACACCTCATCCAGATTGAAGCTGGCAGCCTTTTGACGTTGCGGATAG
>JAFEBR010000374.1 GCA_018242565.1 Planctomycetota bacterium
CTGATGCGCGAAGTCGCCGAGGGTCGATTTCAGGAAGACCTGTTTTATCGCCTCAACGGCGTCAAGGTGCGCATTCCCCCACTCCGCGAACGGCTCGACGATATCCCCGAACTCGTCGAGTTCTTCATCGCCCGCTACACCTCGGCACTGGGGAAACGGGTCTCGGGTGTGACCAGCGAAACCATGCGGTTGCTCATGTCGGCCCGCTGGAAAGGGAACGTCCGGCAACTCGATAACGCCATCGAGCGGGCGGTCATCATGTGCGAGGGAACGCAGATCGAGCCCAAGGACCTGCCTCCCGACCTGCTGGGTGTCGGTCAAATCCTGCCCGATACCGATGACTTACGGTCCGCCTTGAGGCACTACGAACGACTGCACATCAGCCGCGTCCTGCGCCAATGGCCCGACAAGCGCGAAGCCGCGAAACGCCTGCGCCTGGGGCTTTCGAGTTTGTATCGAAAGATTGAAGAACTCGGGCTGGATTTGTGATGTGCCTCAGTGGCACGGGTGAAAACGGGTCCACACAGTCGGACCGTGCCCGGCCTGCATCCAGGTTCAGGATGACTTCATTGCCGGTCAGCGGGCAGGCCGGCCTCGGCTGATGCGGCCACAAATCATGGGCAAGATTCTCGAGCAGCCTATGTCGTGTCGCCCTGCCGGCGCCGTTGGGCCGTCGTCGACCGAATCACCACAGACCCCCGACCGGTCTTTGCGAAGGGAACCGTATTCCTGGCGATGGCCATGTCGATCAGTGCTGCCACCTCAGGGCGGGCCAAGGTGCCGATCGTTTCGACATTCAAAGAGCGCGTCTGGCCGCCTTTGCCCTGCAGGACGCGTGCGGGATCGGGCAAATCCTGTCCGCGATTGAAGTACAGCTTGATCCCCTGGTCGCTCGCCCGCAGTCCCAGCACACCTTCATAGCCATTTCCACTCGGCGAGAAGCTGATGACAACACAATCCCGATACTCATAAACCACCTCGTGCGCGGTGGGCATCCGTTGGCGCAACGCGCGTCGCAATGAGCTAACAAGCCGGCCCCGAGTCGGAGCAAACTTCTCGATCAGCGATCGGACCTCAGCATCAGCCAGTCGCCGTGCTGCCGCAGATTGAGCACCGTCGGGAACCGCGATGCTCTTCAAGGCTGGGGAATGTCGCGAGGATTTTTTCTGGGCACTCACGATCGGTCCTCGAAATATCAAAATGGCCCTCTCAAAAAGTTATCACCGGCTTCCTCGCGTGCCTAGTTGAACGGCCCGCCTGGCGCGCGTATCATCCAGGTTCACATCGGGTGGCCGTTCGTGCCCCCCTGTCTGTCAGCTCATTACTGGAAAGATCTTATGAAAGCGTTTCTTTTGACGGCCCTGGTCTTCGTGCTGTGCGGTCCGGCGCGCGCAGCAGACGAGAAGGTGAATCCCGCGGGAACCTGGCAGTGCGAATACACCATCGGCGAGCAGAAACGCACGTCGACGCTGGTCCTGAAGAAAGAGAAAGACGCCCTGGTCGGGGCGATGACCTGGCCCGACCAGAAAGACGAAGCACTGAAGGATCTGAAATTCCAGAATGGTAAGCTCACGTTTTCCGCCGTGAGAAAATTCATGGGAAACATGATTCCCATCGACTACACCCTCACCATGGAAGGCGACAAGTTGAAAGGGAAAGGGGCCTCGGATTTCGGAGGCCAGGCATTTGAATTTGAAATCACCGGGGCGCGCGAAACTGCCAACCCGGTGGGAACATGGCAATGCGCCTACACCATCGGCGACCAGAAGCGCACTTCGACCCTGGTCCTCAAGAAAGAAGGCGACGCACTCGTCGGCACGATGACCTGGCCTGACCAGAAAGATGAGAAGCTCCAGAACCCCAAATTCCAGGAGGGGAAATTAACCTTCTCAGCCGAACGAAAACTGATGGGCAATACCATTCCCATCGACTACACCTTCACGATCGAAGGCGACCAGTTGAAAGGTAAAGGAGCCTCTGACTTCGGGGGCCAAAAGCGGGAATTCGAAATCGAAGGGCAGCGCGAAAAGAAGCCGTCGTAAGGCGTTGGCCGGCCCACACCGGCAGCACCACGCCGACGGGCACGAAAAACGACGAAATCCCTGACAAGTCGGAATGTCTGGGGCGGAAATCATTTGCGCTCAGCCCGGCGAACATTGCCGTTCGCAGGGTTGAGTTGCCCGCCCCTTCTCCATACGCTCTTACCGTGCCTTGGCGAACCATCCAGGCATTTGTCTCGAGCGAAGTAAAAAGGAACTCATGAGCGTTTTGGAACCGATTGCCTCGGCGTTGTCTGCCGTTTCGACCCCGTCCCTGAATTGGGACGATCTGGCCTCACGTGTTCTGGCGGGACATGCGCTGACCGCTGCCGAAGGCATCGCCGTACTGAACTGCCCCGATGTAGAACTCCCCGCACTCCTGGCGGCAACCTACCGCGTCCGCCACAAATACTGGGGCAACGAGGTACAGTTCTATTCGCTGCGAAACGCCAAGAGCGGTTTATGCCCCGAAGACTGTGGCTACTGTTCGCAGTCCAAGATCTCGGAAGCCGAAATCCCGAAATACCGCTTCAACGACGAAGCCACACTGCTCGCCAGTGCCAAGATCGCCGCGGAAAACAAATCGCGAACGTTCTGCATCGTCGCCGCCGGCCGGGGACCCACCGAAAAAGAACTCGACCACGTCATCAAGGTGGTCCAGAAAATCAAAAGCACGCTGCCCCTCAACATCTGCTGCTGCCTGGGGCTTCTGACTCCTGATCAGGCCCGCCGACTGGCCGACGCCGGGGTCGATCGCGTCAATCACAACCTGAACACGAGCCGCCGGTATTACCCGGAAATCTGCTCGACCCACACCTTCGACGACCGCATGGAAACGCTGAAAGCCGTGCGCGACGCCGGGATGGAACTTTGTTCCGGCGGCATCGTCGGCATGGGCGAACTCCAGGACGACATCGTCGACATGGCGCTCACGCTTCGTGATCTGAAAGTCGAGTCGATTCCCGTGAACTTTCTGCATCCGATCGACGGCACCCCGTTGGCCGGTCAACGCGATTTGAATCCGCGTGAATGCCTGAAGGTGCTGTGCCTGTTCCGGCTGGCAAATCCCGAAAGCGAAATCCGCATCGCCGGCGGTCGCGAACTGCATCTGCGCTGGCTGCAGCCGCAGGGACTGTACGCGGCGAATTCTCTGTTCGTCAGCGACTACCTGACGACCAAAGGCCAGACGCCGGAAGACGACGTCCGCATGGTCGAAGACCTGGGCTTCGTGATCACCGGCCCCGGTCCGGAAACGAAAAAAGGCCAACAAGCCGCGGCTGCCGCCGCTGGTTCGCAACCCGAATGCTCGCACGGCGGCTGCTGTTCGTAGCGGCACCGTAAGCGCGCGTCAGGTCTTGAACACCCACTGAGCTGAGCCCAGGTCGTGGGTTGAGACTGCGTACGGACCGTCGAAATCGATTCGTCTCGGCGCGTCGTTGAACGCCAAGCGGTATGCCTGGCCGAGAGGGCTTTCGCCCAAGACCATGACCACGGGCCCCTCGGCGAGTCCCTTCTGCCCAGCGACGTCGCAGGACGCGCCAGAGGCGGTCTACCTCGCAACGAGTGCGCCACTTCGCCTCGAATCCAGGGCCAGATCGCTCGCCACAATTCGCTGAGCGACGTTTGGTCGGAATCCCGCAGGATGCGATTCCCCCAGAGGGCCGTGGGCTGTTGACAGCTCCGCATTCGAGTTCGTTTCAGACAAAACCGATGGACTGCGTCGGGTCTGGAAACGAAGGACTTTTGTGCTTTTACGTGCCAGTGCCGGAATTCACGTGCGCGTGCTGGTCGTCCCTGCATTACTGAAAGTAAGCGGGAAGCGTCTCATCTGGCACCTCTTTCCATCGCAGGGAATTACCAATGTCTCAATCGATCAGTCGTTTCACGGGTCTGGACACACGCAGGACTCTGAGATCTGCCGCATCCAAGTTGGTGCTGGCAGCATGGGTTGCTCTGACGCTTGCGGAGGTCTCGCAAGCCGGCGTTACGGGCTTCTATGGAGTCCTTAGGCAAGACGAATATTACCAGCAGACCGCGAATGGTTCGGCCGTTTTCGATTCATCTCGCGGCTACGAAATCAACTTTTTAGCGTTTAGTGAGAATTACACCGACGTGTCCTTAAGCGGAGGAGGGGCCGCATTCCATCTGTACGAGTACACCAGCGAAACGGGCTACAGCTTCAATTCGCGTAGTGACTTAAGAGACTTCATTCCTTCGACAACGTATGTCTTGCAGGCGACAAATCAGGACGGAACGGACTTCGCCGACGTTTTCTACTCGTACAGCGACGACAATTTCCCGCAAACGATTCCGTTTCTTTCGGGAACGGATTACTCGGCTTTGCAGGGGATGAATCCGAGCAATCCGTTTACATTCCATTTCAGTCCGTTTGTTCCCGGTTCGGCCGCCGAATCGTCCGAGATTGAACTGGCTATTTTTGACATGACTGGCCATGCCGCAAATATCACGTTCTACACACCCGGTACTACGGAGGTGACCTTCAACGGGGGGCAATTTACGCCCGGTCACCATTACCGGTACGCCCTCACCTATGATGGTCAAAATCGATTACCGACAACAGATCTCGATGGCGAAATGTGGGCCAATTTCTCGTACACCACGATCGGAGAATTCACGACGGCCAGCCAGACCGCGGCCGTTCCGGAACCCAGTTCGTTCCTGGCGGTTGCGGCGCTCGCTCTCACCTTGCCATGGATTTCCCGGCGGCGACGATCATCAAGGCCATCTACGGTCGGCGCGGGTTCCCCCGAATCACTTTCCCGCGGGTAAATCCTGCTTGGCGGTCGCGGTGAATTCCTGCAGGTGCTTCTCCCAGATCTCGGCCAGTTGGCGGGCGCGGTCGGTGGCAGACGACGCCAGGTTCCGTGATTCGGCTCGGTCGGCGGCCAGGTCGTAGAGTTCCCAGTCGGCTTTGGCTCCCGCCGCGACGATCTTCCAGTCACCCACCCGCAACGCACGATTCCCTTCGTGTTGCCACCACAGATCGGCGCGGTTCACGCTGCCATCGCGGGTGAACGCGGGAACCAGGCTTGTCCCCGGGGGCGTGGGAACGGGTTGCCCTTCCCACGTCTCGGGCCGACGGCCACCCACCAGTTCGAGAACGGTGGGCACGATGTCGATCAGGTGCCCCGGGTTGTGCCGCAGGTCGCCACGGGCCGGGATCCCCGCTGGCCAATGCACGATCAGCGGTGTCGAGATGCCCCCTTCGTGCACCCAGGTCTTGTGCCGGCGGAAAGGAGTGTTGGCAACACTCGAAAACCCGGGCCCCAGGCACAGATGGGTCGCCGCGGATCCGGCGGGGGCCGCGGGATCGTGTCCATCGCCCCGCACCATAATCTCAGCGCTCGCCCCATTGTCAGACGCAAAGAAGATCACCGTGTTGTCGAGCGCCTGCATGGCTTTCAATTGTTCGAGCAGGCGTCCGATTTCTCGATCCATACGATCGACCATCGCCGCGTGAATCGCCATCTTGGTTGCCTGAAACTGCCGCTGTTGCTCAGAGAGTTCACTCCACGGCAGAGGTCGGTCGATTTCACCCGGTCCCAGGTTCTCAATAGCCTTCGGGAACGGATACGGCGGTCCGACCTCTCGTTCCAAGGCCGACAACGAACAGTGAATGATCCCCAATTCCTGCAGACGACGCCAGCGCCTCTCGCGGGCAGACTCCCAGCCCTGGTCGTATTTTCCCAGATGCCGGGCAATGTCGGCGGCCGGTGCCTGCAGGGGAAAGTGAGGTGCTGTGAAACAGACGTAGTGAAAGAACGGACGGCTGGCGAAATTCTGCGAGTGATCCTGCAGACATTTCAGCGCATGGTCGGCAATCGCCGTGGTCGCGTAGTATCCGTCAGTGGCTTTGACGGCAGGCAACGGCCGATCATCTTCCAGATGACTCTGCGGCGAGAAAAACCGATTCTGATCGGTGAGATCGTACGACCGGTCGAAGCCGTTCTGCGTCGGCTTGCCATCCACATGCCACTTTCCAGAATGATACGACCGATATCCCAACGGCTTGAGCATCTCGGGAAGTAGCCGGGCCCACCCCGGACGAACCCCCTGACTGCCACTGGGCAGGCCCGCCACCGTGTCACGGCGTACCTGTTGAGGGTAGAAACCCGTTAACAGCGCGGCTCGGGAAGGCCAGCAGCGAGCGGTGTTATAGAACTGGGTGAACCGCAAGCCGTTCGCCGCCAGACGATCGAGGTGGGGCGTGGGAATTTCACCCCCGTAACAGCCCAGATCCGAATACCCCAGATCATCCGCCAGGATGAACACAATGTTAGGACGCCGGGGCGGGCTCGACTCGGTCTGCGAAAAAGCGGCCGCCGGAAACCACGCCAGCCCCAGAGCCAGCAACTGCACGAGTCCCACCACGCTACGTTTGACGGTCATGTGGATCCTGACTGCGGCGCTCAACCTGCCGCCTGATGCAAGAGTGATGCGTTAATGACGATCGCTCGATCGCCGCCACGTGGTCACACCTGTTGGCGGACCATTTCGTTTTCAACCGGGTGCAAACCCCGTGGACCACGAGATCGCTCGACGGTGCCTAGTTTTTACTGCGCTGCTGCCAGCAGTTGCACGTTTGCCGTGCAGAAAAAGCGAGCACAAACACCGCCCGCAAAAATCACAAAACACCGCAAGTCCATATCCTAAAGCATCTTACAGCAGACTCACACATTGTTGCCGATCACTGGCACGCAACTTGCCTTATAGGAGTTTCGTTGAGCACAAGCAACTGGGTTGGCTGCGCCTGAACACAGCATTCTCCTGCCTGGCTCTTCAAGGGTAGACCGACTGGAGGTTTAGCCGGGACGGCTTTTCGCCGAGCCCGGGCGAGCGCCTATTCTTCCAGTCGGCTACTCTTTTTTTATGCCCCTCGATTTTGTCCACACACGATCACCGGCGACGACCACTGGGTGGTCCGTACGGGGCCTCTCTGGGCACCGGCCAGTTCCACTCTGAAGTCGGGCGGCTTTCCCTCGAGCCTCTTCGCGCATGAGCCTGCCTTCGCTGATCGCAATTCGCTCACCGGCTGAACCAGCTGTTCTGGCCTGCCAAAGGCCATGGGTTCATTTGTCGTCTGCGTGGCCTGTGCCAGACCGTTCGTCGTGCATGGCATCCCCCCAGCCGGACTATTCCACTTCGGCTCCCGGCCCGAAATCTCTCTCACCGCAAATTCACAGCAGTTTCAGATTCGCAGTGTGTTTCCGCCCAGTCAGGGCAACAGAAGCGACCTGTGGCCGACTTGCGGGACACCGCACCGACTCGGCAATCGGGTTTCCGTCCGGAATCCACCTTTTCAGAAATCGCAGATCGACGTAACATTCGGCCTGTAACTTTTTGGCAGTCGTGGATGACAAGGAGGTTTTCCATGAGTTGCGGCGTGACAAACGCCTACCGGCTTGGAATCGTTTTGGCGCTGACCCTGCTCGGATGCAGCAATGATGCTGCTCCCGCGCTGCTCGCGATCAGTTCACACACCGAAAAATTTCCGAATCTCGCCGATCCGCCCGTTCAACAGCCGGCACTCGTGTCGGTCGCCTGCGGCCGACCAGCCGAACTCAGCATTCCCACGGCCTCGGACTCGTCCAGCACGCCCCGCGGCGCACTGTTAATGGCCGGTGGCGGGCTGCGCAACGACAACACCGAAGTCTGGGCCCGGTTCGTGCAACTGGCCCGCGATTATGCCCACAGCCAGGGCGAACCGGCGGGAACTCCTCCCCGGATCGCCGTCCTGCCAACCGCTTCGTTCAGCCCGCAACAATCGGGGGGACGGATCGCCGATACTCTGCAGAAATATGGTGCCGAGGCTTTCGTCGTCCCCATCGCCATCAAAAACGCACCGCTCGATGCGCGTGACGCGGTTCGCGATCCGTCCCTCGTCGCCCAGATACGGTCGGCGCATGGGGTATTTTTCTCGGGAGGTCAGCAGGCGCGTATCACCGAAGCCTTGCTGAACTCCGATGGTACCCCCACCCCCGCGCTCGAAGCCATCTGGCATGTTTACCGCGAAGGCGGCATCGTCGGCGGCACCAGCGCCGGCACCGCCATCATGAGCCGCATTATGTGTCGGTCGGTCGACAGCCAACTCGACCTGCTGCAGCGCGGCGTCATCCACGGCCAGGAAACGACCGCCGGCCTCGGTTTTCTTGACCCGCAATGGTTCGTCGATCAGCACTTCATCATTCGGGCCCGGTTTGCCCGAGCCCTGGCGGTGCTAAAACACCATGGCCTGCGACACGGGCTGGGGGTCGATGAAAACACGGCCGTTCTCGTCCACAATGGACAGACAGAAATTCTGGGCTATCGCGGCGCGATCTTCCTCGATCTGTCCGAAGCCGAGTTCGACTCGCAAGTCGAAAGCTTCAACGTCCGGAACGCCCGCATCAGCTATCTCGACCGGGGCGACCGCCTCGATATGCAGTCGCTGGTACTGATTCCCTCGCACGAAAAGCAGGCGGAAAAGATGATCGATCCGTCGAGCCCCTCGTTCGATCCCGACAACCACGAACCGATTTTCACCCCCGACATCCTGGGCAACAGCACGTTGCTCGACATCATGCGGCGGTTGATGAACAACAGCCAGCCTCACGCCACCGGCCTGGCCTTCGACAGTTCGGCGGCGGCCCATGGTCCCGTGCCGGCGTTTGAGTTCCGGTTCTACCGTGGCGACGACACCCGCGCCTGGCCTCCCGGGGCCGGCGAAGACTTCACCATCGCCAACGTGCATCTCGACGTACGCAGCGTGGAAGTCGATCGGCTCAGCTATCGGTAACGGCGGGCAAACCCCTTCCGACGACTTAGATACCGACCGCCCGGGCCCTCTGCGCGCGGGGCCACACACCCGTCTGCGGGCGCTCAGATCCGTACCGCCCGTCTGGGTTGTCCCAATCTGCAGTCCAACTGCGATCTGCGCTCGATTTGGCCAAAAATCACGCCCAATCTAACAATCAGACAAACTGGGTAAACAGCGGGAACTTAACCGTTGAAAATCGATCGATTAAAGAGTTTACTCCGGGCTCAGGGAGCCTCGATTTTTCCTCAAAATCGGCTCAAATTTCTGGTTTTTGGCCTCGGCCCGGCGGGCCCTGTTCGCGTGAAAATCCCGCCGTTGACACGTTTTTCCTGCAGGGGTACAGTCCACCGCCTCATGCGAGGAATTTTCCCGCAAGTTAAGTGGAAATCTGTAATGAACTTGCGGATTTTTCGGATCCCTGTCCCAAGGTTTCGAGTGAGCTGGGCGCCAACGAGTTTACTGATGCACGTGCTGTGGCTGAGCGGCCTGATTCTGGCCGGTTGCCAACCGTCGGCGTCTGTACCGCCACCGATGGCCATGAACACCCCCGGTCCGGCCGTCGTGCAACAACCGGTGCCCCCGCCGGTCTTGCCCCAGAATCGCGTCGTGCCCGGCCAGAATCCCTGGAAGCCCACCGTCGCGGCCCGTGACTGGAAGCACATCGTGATCCATCACACGGCAACCGGAACGGGCAGCGTCGAGAGTATTCACGCCGCTCATCTGAAGAACAAAGATAAGAACGGCAATCACTGGTTGGGGATTGGTTACCACTTCGTGATCGGCAACGGCGATGGGATGGCGGACGGCGCGATTGAGCCCACCTTCCGCTGGCGGACCCAGATTCAGGGTGCCCACGCCGGCAGTTCCAATAAAGATTACAACGAGCGCGGTATCGGCATCTGTCTCGTCGGCAACTTCGAGAAGACGCCTCCCACCGCCGCTCAAAAACGCAGCGTCAAACTGCTCGTCCAGACGCTGCGTAACGAGTACCGGATCCCGGCGAATGAAATCGTCGGGCATAAAGACATTCGTGCCTCGTCGACCGAATGTCCCGGAAAACTATTTCCTATGGCCGAAGTGGCGGCCGGCGAATTTGAACCAGTTCTGGGTCTCAACCCCGAGGGAGTCCCGCTGGTTCACGTCGCCTCTGCGAGCGGGGGTAACAAACAATGAAGTCACGATTTTCATCCGCCCTGGTTCCGGCCTCGGAAGCGGCCGGTCTGTCTGAACACGACACCGCGCCCGAACTGTTCGCCGATCTGACACCGGCTGTCGAATCGATCAGCCCCGAGTCGTTCGCGTTCGCCGCCGAGGGGCTCGCCGAGCCGGCAACCGACAGTCTGACCGACCTGTTCGTCCCCGACCACTACGAACCAAACTACGCCTATCCGCTGCTCGTCTGGCTCGAAAGCGAACCACTGCCAGCCGGCCAGCTCGAACACCGGATGCGACAGATCAGCGACCGCAACTACTTCGGCTTGTCGCTGGTCATCGACGATCCCGATCAACTGGAAGAACAGTTGCACGAGACCTTTTTGAACCTGCGCCGGCAGTTTCATTTGAACACCGAGCGGGTGTACCTGCTGGGGTCAGGTGACGCCGGCACGCAGGCCCTGGTCACAGGACTCAGGCACCCCGACTGGTTTGCCGGCATCGCCGCGCTCTCGTCCCCCTGGCCTGAGACCGAACCCCTGCTCGTGAACTTCCACGCCCTGCGCGGAAAGCGGGTCTTGCTGGGTGTCACCGATGCCGACTCGGCTCTGCAGTTGGCCGATACGGTCTATGCCACCCGCCTGTTATGGACAGCCGGCATGCAGGTCACCACGGTGACCTCCTCGGGTGCCGACACGCTGGCCCCCGTGCTCCGCGAACTCGACCGCTGGGTCATGCAGGCCATCGCCGAACCAGAAGAAGTCGCCTGCTGATCCGTGGGACAAGTTTTTAACTTGTCAGCGCCGCCGCCTGCTCCTTAACCGGCAGCCAGCCCACGGCTTTTCGCGCGACTTAACACAGTCGCGCCGATTCCCGGGGTAGTTCGGAATTGGCTCGGGCGTGTCTCACGCCGACCCATGATTTGATTTGTGTCGCGGCCTCAATCGTTGGCGTGTTGCCAAACCCGACCACTCCATCCGCGGGCCGCCCCACGTCCAACCGTACGCTTCCAGTTCACGGGCCCCACATACCGACCGGGCTCTTCAGGAACGGCGTCTCTGATATTTGACGGACGGGCATCGTCCGAAGGCCGCTGCTCACACGATCTCTCACTCGCAAGAGGTCCTGATCAGATTGGCAATCCATCGACACGATTTGACGATGCCCTCAGGCGGTGATACAGTTGTACTACATTGTACTAACAACGGATCATTCGCATGCAAAAAACGTTAACCAAACACGGGAACAGTTACGCGCTGGTGATTGAAAAGCCAATCCTGGAATTGTTGCGCGTTACGCCCGACACGCCGTTTGAAATCATCAGCGATGGCTCGTGCCTCGTCCTGACTCCGGTTCGCGAAGCGAAGGCCGAAAAGAAATTCCAGAAAGCGTTGGACGATCTGCACCAGCGCTTCGGACGTGCCATGAAAAAGCTGGCGGAGTAGCCTGAATTGGCGACTCACATTTTCCTGGATTTGCAATACGTCCTGCGGATTCATGGCAGCCTGATTACGGCTTACGGCGGCGCAAATGGGGTCCGCGAACCGGGGCTTTTGAATTCGGCCGTTGCCATGCCCCAGGCGACTTTTGAAGGCCAATACTTGCATGCGGGCATTTTTGAAATGGCCGCTGCATACATGTTCCACATCGTTCAGAACCATCCGTTCATCGACGGAAATAAGCGCACGGGGGCCGCGACCGCGATCATTTTTCTGGCGTTGAATGATCTGGAGATTGAAGCTGATGAAGACGGTCTGGTGGATTTGACCCTTTCCGTGGCGAGCGGAAAAGCAGGCAAGACGGAGATTGCAGAGTTCTTCCGCGCCCGTGCCCACCCGATTCCCACCGAACCTGAGTCCTGACCACCCGACTCCAGGTTCGCTGACCTTCACCGCTGGCGCAGACTAAGACCTGCGAATCACATCCATGATCTGCCCCAGATCGTTGGCCACTGCGATCGGGCTGTTGGCATACGGGGCCGCATGCACCCCCTGGCTCCCCAGCACGCGTTCAAACTGTTCGGGGTCGCGGGCGTGATAGGCCACGGTCGTCGTCGGATCCTTCAACTGGTGCCCGGTCAACACGCACACGACTCGGTCACTGGGAGCAATCACCCCTTCGTTACGCAGCAGTCTGACCCCCGCCACGCTGGCAGCACTGGCCGGCTCGCAGCCAAACCCGCCAGCCCCGACCTGGGCCTTGGCATCCAGGATCTCCTGGTCGCTGACCTGCCGTACAATGCCGTCCGTCACGTCGAGGGCCCGCAGCGCCTTCTTCAAGTTGACCGGGCGATTGATTTGAATGGCCGTCGCCAGCGTCGAGGCACGGTGCCCCGCCGCATCCATCGCGCCATAGAACTTCTGAATGATCGCCCGATCAGGTCGGCCGGCGTTCCAGCGCAAGTTGTGTTGTTCATGCAGTTGCCAGAGCGTATTGGCCCCGGCCGCGTTGATGATCGCCAGCCGCGGCACCCGGTTGATCAGTCCGAGTTTCTTCAGCTCGGCAAGCGCCTTCCCGAAAGCACTCGAATTCCCCAGGTTGCCGCCCGGCACGACGATCCAGTCGGGCACTTCCCAGCGCAGCGATTCGAGTATCCGAAAGATGATCGTCTTCTGACCTTCCAGCCGGAACGGATTGACGCTGTTGCACAGGTAGATCTTCTCGTGTTTGCAGACCTCCTGCACCTGCCGCATGGCGTCGTCGAAGTCCCCCTGAATCTGAATGGTCTTCGAGCCGTAATCGAGCGCCTGCGACAACTTCCCATACGCAATCTTGCCACTGCCGACAAACACGATCACCTGCAGCCGACGGGTCGTGCTGGCAAAGATCGCCAATGAAGCGCTCGTATTGCCGGTCGACGCGCACGCGGCATGCTGGGCCCCGACCATGCGCGCGTGAGTCACAGCGGCCGTCATGCCGTTGTCTTTGAAACTCCCCGACGGGTTCAACCCTTCGTACTGCAGGAACAAACTCCCGGCGTTCATTCCGCACCACGCTGCGACGGCGTGTGAGTCCTGCAGAATCGTCTGCCCTTCGCCAATGGTCACGATCTGGTCGTCGGGGGCAAACGGCAACAGCTGGCGAAAGCGCCACACGCCACTGAATTCGAGCGGCTCGTGTCGACGCCCCCACCGCGCTTCGAATTCGCGCAGGTTCCGCGGTACGGGCAGGCGGTCCCAGTCGTAGTCGATATCCAGCAACTCACCACAGGCGGGACACGCGGTCAGCGTCTCCTGCACCGGATAACGGGCATCACAGTCGGGATTCGTGCAATGTTGGAAGGCAGGTTCAGTCAGCGACATCAGCAAAACAATTCAGGACAAAGTGGAAGCGATTCGGCCAAGTCCAGACTGTAGCATCGCCCCGACCCACCCGCCATATCCCGTTCGGGTTTCCACCGCCCAGGCACGACGGCCGTTGCAATTCCTTACTTCCGTTCCTTCGTTTTGGCGGCCAAGTCCTGAGCCGCCTGGTCCGCCTTGGTGGAATTCCGGCGATGTTCTTCCATCCAGAAATCGCTATGGTCCGGTTCCCGGATCGCGCGGACCAGACACTCCCAGCTTTCCTGACGCAGCTTCAGGCAGCGATCCAGACGTTCCAACAGGTCCGCCTGGCTCCCCCGTACGTTTTTCATCGACTTCCAGCCCTCACGCAACTTGCGAAAGTCCACCAGCAGTTCATTTTCGAGCACGCTGGCCAGTTGGTCTTCCGTCATGTCCCCGGCCTGCGATTCTTGGATGAGGCGATTGTAGCGCTCCGTAATACGCGCTTCCTCGGCGATCAGTGCAGCCTCTTCAACAAACGGATCGCGCGGCGCCGCCGGCAGCAGCGATACCCCCGTCCCCAGCAACAACCCCCCCACCGCCATCAACTTCAGGTTGGTTTTCAATCGGGCCGCGACCAGGGTTCGATCCAGCGGGCCTCCTGCCACGAACCCGACCAGCAGCCCTCCGATCAGCCCACCCAGATGGGCGAAATGATCGATCTGCTGTATGGCCAGCCCCATCGCCAGGTTATAGCCCACAAACGACAAACCCGTTTTCTTCAACCTCTGAAACACATCATCCGGAACCGTCCCGCGGCAGCGGGGCAGAAAGCCGAGCATCACGCCAAATAACCCGAAGACCACCCCCGAGATCCCCACCGACACGGCGGTCGGATTCCACAGCAGGCTCCCCACACTGCCCGCCACTCCACAGATCACGCAGGCAATCACGAACCCCACTTGTCCCAGCATCAGTTCAATGAGGCGTCCGATCCCCATCAAGGCAAGCGCGTTGAACAACAGATGCACAAACCCGAAATGCAGCAGAGTGCAGGTCCCCAGACGCCACCATTCTCCCGACAGCGTTTTGGGACCGAAATTCGCCCCCCAGGCAATGAGATCCGGCCCCGTGGGAGAAAACGCCGACACGCCGCGGGATACGGGCAGAATGAACATCACCACGATCGTCAACAGCAGCAATCGCGCACACCAGACGCGCGGAGTCAATTCCCGCAGGGCTCGATCAAACGACGCCACACTTCGGGCATCGACCGATTCGACCACCGGTGCCGGCCGCAGCGGTTCCTCGGCGAGCGCCTGCAGCAATTCGTCCGAAAAGATGCTGTCGCTTCCGCCGGCCTGGTTTGCGCCGGCCGGCCTCACCGTTTCGGTGTCTGGACGAACAAACGACTTAGGCGGTTCTTGCGGCGCGGGTTGCGCCGACTGATCTGATTCCATGCGACTGCCTCACCCTCTGCGTTCACTGGCTGCGCCCGGTGCCAGCAGCCACTGCGTTGCCTGCTGCGAACAGATGGCGGTTGCGGGCCCGATCTGTCGGCAACCATGCCACCCAGTCTCGCACGCCCGGCGACCGCCGTCAATGATCGCTTTCAGGCTGTCACCGCCCGATAGAAATGTCTGCAGAAAGCCAACGGCACAACCGCCTCCCGCCTGGCCTGATTCTACGGGGCCGAAAACCTCGGCACGGCACACGTGTCTCGGTGCCGACCTTCAGAAGCCCCGGCCCAGGGCAGACCACTGGCCGGCCTGGAATGCGGCCCCGGCCCAGCGCCTCGATTGCGGGTCGAGCGTCAACGGCGGGTGACTGCCGCTGTTCCGCGCGAACCGGATCAACCGGCGGTCCCAGGCACCGGTCACCGTCCAGTCGTCCCGGCGGGCCTGGGGCAGTTTGTCGGTCAGGCCGGGCAGCACATGGGCCATTTTCGTCTGGCCCCGCCCCGTCACCAGTCCCGCTTCAGGTCGTGGATGCCCCCCCGGTCCCAGGAAACGCCCCAGGCTGCGGGTGTTGATCTCCTGTGACGCACCGGCCTGCGACGAATTGCGCTGCGACCAGGCTTTCTCGCGCGCTGTTTCGTTGGCCTGCGACACCGCGCGTCCGGCCGAACCGATTGCCATCAGCAACAGCAACAGCCCCGTGTAAATCCCGAGAAACAACAGAATCTCCAGCGGGACAGATCCCTTCCGCGGGTGAGCAACAACTCGCTGTGCAGGCCGAGTTCGCATGGGACAGGCTCCTGATTGTGAAATCTCAATGGGTCTCGAGCGCGCGCGGCAAATCGGCCAGCATGCGGCGTACGATTCGCTGGACCGCCGGGGGCAAATCGCGCCCGGAACGGACTTTTTTCAGCCCCTCGGCACTGATCGGCACCAGCAGACTCTGCCAGTTGACGTCAATCACCGGATACGGGGCCCAGTGCGGCAATTGGCCCGTCAGTTCGTGAGGCTGCGCATCGGGGCGCGTATTCCAGGCCAGCGTATCCCAACCCACCCGCGCCTGATGCACCGACTGATCGACAGGATTCGTCGTACTCGACCCGGCCCGGGTCGGCTCTTGATGATTGGCGTTGTAAACCAACGCCTGGGCGAACGACACCCGGCCATCGGGATGCGAACCCCGGAAGACGGCGGGTTCCCCCTGCAGCAGGGCCGGTCGACTCCAGGCCCACCCCATCACGGCGAATACCCGGTCCGCCTGGGCCGGCTCAACCGCCCACCGCTCGTGGCCTTTCGCCAGCGGCGTCGATTCCTGCAGGACGTACAGCACGATTCCTCGAGACCGGGGCAGCCGCTCTCCGACCGACAGCATGGCTTTTTGAATTTCTTCAGCGAGATAGCGCGGCGCCTCGGAAAGCGGCGCATACAAGCGGAATTGTTCAGCGATCGGATCGCGATGGTACAGCACCCACGGCCAGGCCGCCCGCACCAGCTGCGTGCGCGACACGTTGTCCGCCTGGCTCAGCGAGCGACCGCGATTCGCGTGAGGGGCCAGTGGGTCAGGAACGACGGGCAAGCTGCGCGGTACGATGCCCCCCTGCAGGTTCCAGCGGGCGACCACCGCTTTAGCCGCATCGGCCGCCACCAGCGGCGTGTCCGCCACCACCTCCCGTGCGTGCCGATTCAAGGCGGGCAGAGACTCCGTTTCGAGTGCCCGCACCTGCGGATCGAGAAGATGGACACGCCACTCAAACATTTCCAGGTACTGATATTCCAGCTTCAGTTTTTCGATCATCGCCTCGATGGCCGGAGCCGCCGGACCGCTGACACTCAAGGCCGCATACAACGCTTCCAGTTTCCGTTCGAGATTGCGCTTGGCCTTGCCGATCGCCCCCCCGCCGCTGACTGCGCGTTCCGCCGCATCCGCCGACAGAGGACCCACCAGCGCCTCATGTAAAGTGATGTAAGCCGTCAATTCGCCGGCGACATGGTTCAGGGCACACAGTTCATTGAGGCCATGTTCCATCCACAGGGCGCCCGCCGCCGCCGCGGCATCGGCCGCCCCCTGGCGTGTTTGTGCATCG
Organism: Planctomycetota bacterium; assembly: GCA_018242565.1. Taxonomy (GTDB): domain Bacteria; phylum Planctomycetota; class Planctomycetia; order Planctomycetales; family Planctomycetaceae; genus JACQFH01. The sequence continues at coordinate 16,813 of JAFEBR010000374.1, forward strand.
GTCGTCTGCTGGCCCAGGTTGAGCAGCCACACCGACAGCAGGGCAAAGAACAGCACGCACACCAGATGCGTGGCCGGCATCCAGCCCGCTTCATCCCCGGCCAGGGTTCGTGCCGCGTGTCGACCGCGACAGCCCATACTTCCATCCCCAGGTAATTCAACGCAGGCGGTCATAATGGATTCCTAACGGATGCGTTCGCGCGGTGGTGTTTTCCAGCACAACGGGAAGTTCGGTGACCAGTCGGCGGGCATCGTTGACCCGGCTGCCAGACGATTTGCTGTCCGCCAGCAGATACGCCAGCCCCGGCACCCGGACCGGCGCCAGAAACTCCACGCGGACGATCGTCCGCGGCCCACTGGCGGTCTGTTCGGTTCGCAGCGTGACTTTGGTATCGCGGTGTGCCGCCCGGTACTTCTCTCGCAAAAACGCCAGCGACGGCAGTCGATGCGGTGAAAACTGACCGTAGGCCTTGGCAAAGGCCTCTTCGGCTTCGGGGTCGTCGCCCGGTCGTACCGCGGCGATCCCGTTGTCGGCGTTCGACACCGACACCAGCGACATCACCGCGGCCCGTTGAATCTGGCGTGCCTTCCGGTCCGCATCCCCTTCCAGGGGCAGCCAGACCGCCGCGCTGCGGGCGGCGGCACTCGCCGCCGCATCCACCGCCAGCCCGGCCGACGTCAGCGAACTGACCTCCACGATCAGGGCAATCATCGCGACATATAAAGGCAACGCCATCACCAGCGAGACGGCATACGTCGCCCCCTCTTCGTCTGTGTGCAGGTTCAATGAGGTCGAATGCGATGCAGACATGGTTTTCTTCTCCCACGAAGCTCCGGCGGCAGTGGCCCGGTTCACCGATACGGCCAGCCAGCGATGAGATCCTGAATCGTGAACAACACCCGCAAAGCCTGTTCTGCCAGAAAATAGAGGGCGATCGCCGTGATGGTGATCACCGCCAACGACATCAGAATGTCCATGGGCATATTGCCCCGTCGGTGGGACCAGGGCCTGGTCCCCGATGGCGCAGGCCGCCGAATGCTCAGTCGCTGCCGGGTCATGCCACACCTCCCAAGACCAGCACGGTTCCCAGCAGGAAGAAGCCTCCCAGAGGAATCGGCCGCTGCATGACAAACAGCTCTTCCGTCCCGAGGGACCGCCCCCAGCGTGGCACCAGCACCCCCACCGTTGATCGCAGCATCAACAGCAGCGTCTGCCAGGGCCCCAGCCGCACAGCCATCCAGAGCAGCGTGGCAATGCCACCCACGATGTAGGTGAGTCCGATCGCGTGCAGTCCCAGCGCCGGCCCCAGCGCGGCTCCGATCACGATCGCCAGTTTCAGATCACCGCCTCCCCGGCGCGTGAGAACCCAGACCGGCAAGACCACCAGGCCGCAGACGAGAGCGCCGCAGGCGGCTTGCCAACTGGCGCTGGTTGCCCCGGAACCGAAACCAGGCAGTATCGTTTCTATGGGAGCACCGATCCCCTGATTCTTGAACCAATACAACAGGAAATCGATCCGGACGTCGATGCACAAGGGCACGACGACCATCAAGAGGAACGCGCCATACGTCGCCCAGTTATAGATTTTCAGGTTCCACAAATCGGTGATCGCGCACACCAGCAGCAACACCAACAGAAACAGGGGCCGCGGATCCTGTTGGAAGAACTGTTCATCCGGAATCGACGTTGCCCCTGCCCAGACACACCCCCACAGGACAATATTCGCGATAGCATATTTGATCGGTGTCATGATCGACTCCTGGAACTTGCTTTTGAAACACGAGGACCGGCACCTCGTGACCCGCGCCACGCCCGAGGTACTTCCGTCTTGGTCA
>JAFEBR010000375.1 GCA_018242565.1 Planctomycetota bacterium
GGCCACGCCACACCCGATCACGGCGCAGATCGCCAGCAACTGCCCCCACATGTGCAGTGCGTCGCGAACCAGTTTGCGATCGATCGCCCGCATTACCAGTGCAAGTCCTGAGGGGGCAGTTTGTGGGTGTTGTGCCGCACGCTGGAAATCCGCCCGTCGGCCACCGAGATGATGCGGTCGGCCATTTCGGCGATCGCCGCATTGTGGGTGATCACGGCGGTCGTCGTCCCCAGATCGCGATTCACCCGCTGAATCGCCTCGAGCACCAAAATCCCCGTGTTGATATCGAGCGCCCCGGTCGGTTCATCACACAGCAACACATCGGGCCGTTTGGAAATCGCGCGGGCAATCGCCACCCGCTGTTGTTCGCCGCCCGAAAGTTGGGCCGGGAAGTGATCCATGCGGTGGTCCAGGTTGACCAGTTGCAGGGCTTCTTCGGGCCGCATCGGGTTGCGGGCAATCTCGGTGACCAGCGCCACATTTTCACGAGCCGTCAGGCTGGGAATCAGGTTATAAAACTGAAACACGAAGCCGACATGGTCACGGCGGTAACCGGTCAGCAGGGTATCATCATCCTTGGTCAGATCGCGTCCCCGATAACTCACCATGCCCGAAGTGGGGACATCCAACCCACCCAGAATGTTCAGCAGGGTCGATTTGCCGCTTCCCGAGGGCCCCAGCAGGACGACGAACTCCCCCTCAAACAGGTCCAGGTCGACGCCGCGCAAGGCGAAGACATCGACTTCCCCCATGTGATACGTCTTGGTGATCCCCCGCGCCTGGTAAACCGCCGTTTTGCCCGCTGTGTTGTCGGCTTCGCTGGTACCAGAACCGGGACCCGGTGTGGCAGAATTCGATTCAAGAACGCGTGACATAATTTAACGAAGTGCCGGGGGGCGTGTTGTTTCTGCCTATTATAGGCGATTTGTCTGTGATGGATGGACTGTCATGCCAGCAAATGGGTTGTCGGTGTTGACCGCAGTCCCCGTCGTCCCTTCACACCTTTCGCCAGGGCCAGGGACAAATCGTCGTCCAAGGCGACGCGTGGCCGCGGGCCGATCGCCCGGATGACCGGGCAGCAATCATCAGTCCACGGGGGGCAGCCACTCTCCCCAGTGATTCAAGTAGTGCTGATACGCCGGGATCTGGTCGACTTTCGACTCGAGCCAGAGTTTCGTCTCGGCGACAATTTTTTGCTCATCGTCCAGTTTGAGTTTTCCCAGCATGACGCGAGTTCGCAGAAACACGAAATACGTGTCGAGGACATCGCAGCGACAGTAGTCGTTGATTTCCTGGGTCTTGCCTGCCTCGTACAGGTCCTGCACCTGCGATCCGTCCACCCCGGTCTTGCCTGGCTTTCCCAAGACATTCGCCGCCAGGTTCAAGCCACCCGAAAATCGCATGGCGCCGAAGTTGGTCAAGAGGTCGCACAGATCGAGGTGCGCATCGGTGTTGTAGCGGTTGCGAGACTGGTCGTACGCTTTGGCCTCGACGTTGAACCAGTGCGGAATCGCGAATCCGTAGCGGAAGGCTGCCAGTTCCAGCAGGGGGACGTCATAACCCCGGCCGTTGAAGCTGACCAGCGTGGGCCGATCGTACTTCGCCCAACCGGTCCAGAAGTGCCGGGCAATCACGTGCGGTCGGAACTGCGGCGCGTCCAGCACGGCCAGGTCCAGCAGGCGATAGTCCGCATCGACCTTGGCGATGGCTACCGAAATCGGCAGCATGTAGGTCACCGGCAGTATGTCCTTGCCGTCGCCACGTTCCGCCAGAACCTCGTCGCGATAACGCCGGACCGCCTGAGCCGGAGACAGCTCTTCGCCCGGATACCGCACCCGCTGGATCAACTCGCCGTCGGCGATGGCCTCGCAATCGAAGATCAGGTAACTGACTTTATCCATGAGAGCAAATCTCGCCGGTGCTGTTCAGGTTGTGGCCGTTGGTTCACAGACGACTCGGGTGTGACGCAGGCTGCGACACCCTAAGCCGCGTCGCCGCCGGGACGTCCACTACTCTCCAAAGCAATACAAATGCCCGGCGGTCCGCAGGTAAATCCGGCTGTCGACGATGGCCGGCGTCGCGTACACCTTCTCTTCGAAATCCGCCGTGTGCAGAACCTGCCAGTCGGCCACCGTCGAGATCACGGTCAACTGTCCCTGCTCGTTCAACAGATACAACTTGCCGTCGCCCACCACCGGTGAGCTGTAATAATCGCCCGTGGCCTCGATGCGCGATTGTTTCAGGGCCGTACCGGTCGCGGCCGACAGGCACGACACGATGCCGCCATCTTTCACCGAATAGAAACGGCCATCCACCACTACTGGCGACGCGCAGAAGGGAACGTGTCGCGAGTACGTCCACAGTACGTGCGACTGCGAGATATCCCCCGTGCCCCCCGGCTTGACCGCGATCACCACATTTTTGCCGACGCGAAACAACGTGCGGAAATACTCATACTCTTCGCGAGTCAGGCTGCCGTTCTTGTCGCGGTCAACCTGCACGAACCGCATGCGGATGGGGCCCCCGTCGGGAAGTTCTTCCTCTTCGAATGTGCCGTTTTTGTTCTTGTCGAGTTCCGCCACGACGTCGTCAAAGGGGGGCACGTCGAAACGCAGGCCGCCTTCATCACCACCGGCGGCCCAGCCGGCGACATAAAGGGTATTGTCGGGACCGATCACCGGGGTGGCCGACACAAACCGGGCGATGCCCCGGGCCGTCCACAGCTCTTTGCCCGTTTCCAGATCGTATCCCACGACCCGTAAAGTCGCCGCGACCACGATCTGCTTCTTGCCCTCGACCGTCCAGATGATGGGGGTGCTGTAGTTGCGGGGAAACTCTGAGCGGTCCGTCACCCAGACCGTTTCGCCTGTTCGCTTATCGATCGCCGTCAGAAACGAGTCGGTGTCGTGATCCTGGCACAGGATGACCCAGTCCCCCACGAGGATGGGCGAACTCCCGGCCCCAAATGTGTTCTTGAACGGGCCCATCGGCCGTTTCCACAACAGCCGACCGGCGACATCGTGGCAGAACAAACCGGCCGATCCGAAGAAACTGACCACCCGCTCGCCATCCACGGCCGGTGTGCATTGCGCATGGCTGCCAATCCGGTGAATTTCTTCCAGCCGCTCGTGGGGAACTTCGGTCTTCCAGAGCACGGCTCCCGATGTGCGGTCGAGCGCCAGGACGAGCAGTTTGTCTTCCTCGACGGCATTCAGAAAAATGCGTGAGCCAAAGATGACGGGCGACGCGTGTCCCGGGGGCAGGGGAGTCTTCCAGACCACGTGCTGCGTGGGGCTGATGTTCTGGGGCAATTTACCGGTCGCCACCGCCTGGCCGGCGGCATTCACGCCGCGAAACTGCGGCCAGTCGGCCGCGTCGGCGGTTGCAATCAGAAACTCGCACCCTATACTCAGCAAAAAAA
>JAFEBR010000376.1 GCA_018242565.1 Planctomycetota bacterium
AAAAATCTCGCGCTTCGTGCAACTGTCCGCGAATCGCACCCGAGATCGTCCCATCGTCTGGCGGGAGATTCCACACCGTGCGCTGAATGGCTTCCGCGTCAAAGTATTTGCGTTTGTCGAAACCCGGGTGTCGGTAGCAGTAATGGATAATTCCCGGCCCCTGAGAGTCACTGATGGACGTCGGTAACGGCAATTCGCCATGCAGGTTGTGCAGGCAATGCTGCGTCAGAACGGGGTTCAGCCTCAGGCGGTGCAGCGTGAGCACCAGGGCCCACATCGTCGTGGTCCAGAACTGATTGGGAACTTCACGCAGTTCGTGTGGCCGCTCAATTTCAGGACCCAGGCGGAAAGTGGGAAAATGCTCCATCACGTCGAGCCAGTCGGTGCTGACGGCTTCGCGCAGGTGCGCCGGAATCATGTGTGGAACGCCGCCACTGACGGGCCGCTCAAGCAGCATGTCATACGAGACTCCGGCCTCCTGGCAGATCGATTCGAGTTGACCCGCGAATTCCGCTTTGTCCGGGACGATGTAACTGACTTTGTCGAAACTGATTTCGTCACGAGCGACGACGAAGTCTTCCAGGGGAATGTGCCGCAGAAAAATCATGTCCGGGTCACACAGGAAAATAAAATCGGCTGCGGTGGAAACGTGCCGTAATGTACCGGCCGTATTGCGTGGCGGATAACTGACCCCTTGATGCGCCCGATAATTTGGCGCGGCCTGGATCCGTCCCCCCAGTTTTTCAATGAGGCGAAAACCGGTTAAGAGCGGCTCACCGCTGTGGTGGACGACGATGGTGGGGACCTGGCCCTGGTACCGGACGCACGAAAAATGAAACAGCATTGCCTGCCACATCTGGTAACCGGTGTTTTCTGTGGAGGCGACGATTTCAATGGCAGGCACGCGTCACTCCTGAAGGAATTCGCGGACGGCCAGTCGCGTCTGGTGCCCCGCGACACGCTCTCCGGAAACCACCCGACCCAGCATGTAGTCTTTCTGCCAGCCCTGTTCGCGAGCCGCGGCATCACCCCGAGCCAGTGCAGCGTTAAACGCCCGTCGCGAGGTGCGCCAGGTTTCGTACTGTTCAAGGAGATCGGGGTTATCAGAGAGTGGCCGACGAATCGGTTCCAGCGATTCGACCAGCCCGCGCGGAACCGGCACAATCATGCAGATGGGTTCCCCCTCATCAAATCGAATCGTGTGCTGCGGACGTGTCAGTTTCCAGTTCATCGTAAACGTGGACTGGCTCCAGTCGGTCTCCACAACCCCTTCCAGCGGTTGGATGCCGTCCTTGAAGTAATTGGCCGGTCCTTTGACCCACAAGTTCAAGCCCGGCGGAGTCCGAAAGAGAAACGGCAATGTAAACGTCAGAATGCCGCTGCCGAAATGGCTGAGGACGCGATCGTCATTGCGATTTTTGGCGAACCACAATCGCAGATCCTTGATCTGGGTGCCCCCATTCCAGCGAGCGGTCACCCGCACCGGACTGCGGATGATCCAGCCCGCCTGATTCGCCACCGTCAATGGCAGGCACCGATAGGCGTACCTCTCGGGAATGGCATCCATCCAGTCCCGCGACACCGGCGCCGGCTCAAGCGGGGTCTTAAGCTGCGGCTGAATGTCCCAGGCAAAGATTTGTTGATTTGCAGTCATCGATGGTCCTGGTATTCCCCGGCACTTGGGTCACTCGACCTGGAAGATCGAGTATTGCGGATACTTCAGGTGAAATTTGGTCCAGCGTGAAAACCACTCCTCTGCCGTCAGTCTCGCGGAAACACTGGTTTCGAGAATTCTTTCATTGGCAATCAGCTCTGCCAGCATGTTGAGATCTTCCAGCGGGACGACCGATTCGGGTTTCCTGAGCCAGTGATCCAGACGGACCCGCGCAATCCCTCCCAGCCGGCCCGAGATCAGGAGAAATTTCTGACTCTGGTCAATTTCCACCTGGTACGCCATCGAACGATAGTTCAGCGGAGGGGCCACCTGCTTTCCGGTTTCAGGTTCCCAGGCCGTGACCGTCCCATCGCGACCCGTCGTGATGAAAGTATGCTCATCAGGAGCGAAAATGACGCTGAACAATTGCCCTTCCTGGTCGGGGGTGGCCAGCAGCAATCGTTGACTCTTCCAGTCCCAGAGTCGTGCATGCTGATCTTCACTGGCGGTTAACAGGACCTTGCCGGCGGCGTTGAAGCGGGCGTTGAAGACCCAGCCGGTGTGAGGCAGCACGGCCATTTCTTCTGCCGTGCGGACGTTCCAGATTCGAACCGTCTTGTCAGAGCTGCAGGTAATGATCTCACTGCCATCCGGACTGAAGCGAACGTCATGGATGTACGAAAGGGATTGGGGATGATGCACCGTGTGAATGAGGTGCCCCGTCGTGGTTTCCCGCCATTGGACTTCACTGCCGAAGCCCCAGATCGCAAACAGGCTGCCATCCGGCGAGAAGCGGATGCGGTCCCGGATCACGACTCCTTTGTCGGCTGATGACATGGTATAGGCCACGATTTCGCGCATCCGGCCAGATTGTGGGTCAATCAGTTCCAGTTGTCCCCCATCGCAGAGAACAACAATCGTCGTTTCTTGCGGATCCACTGCCAGGGCAATGGGCTCAGTCCGAGTTTTCACGGGGGGAAACCGATTGGCTCCGGTTGTGGCGTCCCAGAATTCCAGGATGCCGGGTTCACCCAGCGGCTTATGAAACAATCGGGTCTCGTCGTGGGCGTCAGGTTGGCTGGTTTCCCCCGTGACCAGGAGTTGGGCGCGCGGCAACAAGACCGCGTCATTAATGAGACGACCACTCGAGATTTTCGTTCCTTGTGATTCGCCAGTCTCAGCGTTAAACGCCTGGATGGTGCGTTGGGTCCGCCGCACGTCGAAGCCCGCATGCAGCACGGTATTGGCTGTCCCCGAGAATTTGATGAATCCCTGCCGATTCTCACCCTGGGCAAGAAGGTCGTGCTCTCGGATCTCGGGCATCTTCCAGACGCGGGTAATCCGGTCACTGAATTGCGCTGTCGCCAGCCATCGTCCGTCGGGTGACCAGGCCCCGCGCCAGACTTCATCATTGTGGGGCAACACGGGGACGGTTGTTCGGCCAGTTTCTGTGTTGGTGACGCTGGCGGTCTGGTCACTGCTGCAGGCCAGCAACTGTTTGCCTGCGGGGTGCCAGGCCAGGTAAAAGATGTGATTCTTGTGCACGACAATCGGGCCGACGGGCTTCCCGGATTCGACAAGCAGGGTTCTGGCCAGATGGTCGTATTTCTTGGCGGTCTGCAGAGTCTGGCCGGTGTCGGTGCTGGAATTGTTCAAGGTTTCAAACGCAACGCGTGAACCATCGGGTGAGATGGCCAGGCAGATCGAACGGTTCACCGGAAAGTCCCACAGTTTCCGGGGTTCATTCAGATCCCAGCATTGAATCGCCGTTTCACTATCAGTAAAGATCAGCCGTTCGTCCGCTGCGAAACCATAAGCCAGGGCATTTTCCGACGCCGGACTATGGATTGGGAGGACCGGCGCGCTGCGGACCCCTTCGGCATCAACTCGAAAGACAAATAATCGTTTGTGATTCTGATGTTCCGGGTCACGGCGTTGCGTTTCCGCCGCAAGAAACTGTCCGGAACGGCTGAATTGCAGCGATTCAATCCCCAGCGGAATCTGCGTGAGGTCCGTCGATTCGCGGGGATTGGCGACCCGATACACCTGCAGCCCACTACCGCCCCCCACGGCCAGACGCTGTCCCTGCCGGTCAAACGTGATCGCCGTGATCGTTTCGGGGTGTTGCCAATGATGGACCGGTTCCCACGAGGGAAACCGATACAGGGACAAGGTCTGACCGTTGACGGTGATCAGAGATCCACCATCTGGAGTCCAGCGCGCACGCTGCGCTGACTGCAGCGCCGGCGCCGCCAGCTTCGTCTGGGACTGCAGGTCATAAATGTCACATGTGTCAGACCGGGTTTCGATCAGCAGGTATCGCCCCGAGGGATGGAACCAGAGATCGTCGGTAAATCGTCCCGCTGCCGGGAAGGCCATCGTCGGCACGGCCGTTTCGGGTAACCATGATTGGAACCGTTGCAGGTTGAACTCGCGACGCTGCGGAAACTGTTCGGCCATTCTCGCGGCTTGCGCGAACCACAACAGCGCCAACCGGTTGTCGAGCTTGCGTGCGGCGTCCAGGCCGTTTTCGGTGTAGTTGTCGACGAGTTGTTGCTCGGCTTCGCGATGGGCATCCTCTTCGCGGAGCTGGGCTTTTTCCGCCAGCACCTTCTGATTTCGTTCTGAGGCGGCGAGTTTACGGAACTGCCAGGCGAAGATCACGCTGACGACCGCCGTGACGATCAGCAGCGTGGTCAATGAGCCCGCCAGGATAGCGATCGCCTTGTTCCGCTGACACCAGCGGGAAAATCGTTCGACCGGACCGATCGGGCGGGCTCGCAAGGTGCGGCCCTCCAGCCAGCGCTGCAGGTCATCGGCCATTTCATTCAACCCGGGGTAGCGCAAGGCCGGGTTCTTTTCCATGGCTTTCAAGCAGCACGCCTCAAGGTCCGCCGGGATCTCGGGCCTGAATTCTCGCGGTCGGGGCGGAGCGATGTTGGGATTGCCGGCCCGACTCATGATCGACCAGGGTTCACCCGAATACGGCATCTTGCCACACAGCAGTGTGTAGAGCACGACCCCGACACTGTACTGATCGCTGGCCGGGCCGACACGACTCAGTTCGCCGCGTGCCTGTTCGGGCGACATAAACGCCGGGGTCCCCAGGATGGAACCTTCGACCGTCATGTGGGCCGCTTCATCCGACGTACGTTTGGCCAGACCGAAATCCATGATCTGGGGGCGACCGGCCTTGTTGATCATCACGTTGCCCGGTTTGACGTCGCGGTGGATAACGCCTTCCGTATGGGCGTAGTACAACGCGTCAGCAATTTGTCGGGTCCATTCGACGGCTTGTCGAACGTTGATATTCGGTTGGCTGCGTATCAGTTTCGAAAGAGTGGTACCGTCAACGAATTCGCTGACGATGTACGGGTGGCCGGCATCCTGGCCACTCTCGTAGACCGTCACCACGTTGGGATGTCGCAGGCGGGCGGCCGATTTGGCTTCGCGAAAGAACCGCTCCAGGGTTTCTTCGGTGTCCTCGAGGAAGCGGGGAACCTTCAACGCCACTTCACGGTCCAGCAGCGGGTCAAACGCCCGAAAGACCGTCCCAAACGCACCCTGGCCGAGAATATTCTTGATGAGAAAACGGCCGATTTGCTTGGGGCCAGGTCGAGGTTGGCGTACCTCGGGTGGGGGCACCGCCTGCGTGTTGCCGGTCGGGCCTCCTGAAAAATCGGCCTCAGAGGGGGACTCATGGTCCGATGTTTGCCCCGGCGTGATGATCTTGGTGTCGCGCGGTTCGCCGTCCGTCTGATGTTTGGGGGCCTCACCCGAACACTGCGGGCAATGAGGATTGCCGGCCACTGTCTGATCGGTGGGTTGGAAGCGGCTGCCACACGCCCGGCAAATCTGAAATTCGGAATTTCCCATTCGTTACCAGGTAGAAACTTTCGCATCGAAACTCCGTTCCACGAGGCGACGCGCCCAAGCTGTCTTCCTGACTCGCCCGCATGGTCGTTTCGACGTATTCCCATGGATTATCTGCGAGCGACATCAGGATTTCCACCCAGACGCCCATACCCGGGCTGAGGAATGAACTCAGATGAGGGGGCCCAGAGCCTCCAAAAGGGCTCCTCCGACAGCACGTCTGATCCCTCTGCTTATGTCGCTGGCCCGAACGGGCTGTGACCCCCACGGTGACCGGGTGGAGCCTTGGACCTTAACAATCGTGATCATTTGGCAGCCCGGAATGTGCATTAAATACCGGAACCGGTCGGTCTTGAAAGTCACAGTCGTGCATGACAAAGGTGGAATCGGTTCTTGCGTAGGGTGAATTCTCCCTGCATAATAATTGAAGTGTTGTGGTGGTGTTCGGTAAATCCTGCATACATGGTGGCCGGGCCGTGCACCGCAAATATGGGTCGAACACAAATGAAAGGTGAATTTCCGTGGCCAAGAAACCTGAGAAACGGGACGAGCCCGATTCGGGCAAGACGGTGGAACTGACGGAATCTGATTTGGCATCGCTTGCGGGGGGCACCGGTGGGTTGTTTTCGCCACCACCTCCTCCGCCTCCCGGGGGCTCGTCATCGCCGCCGCGGTTTTCGCCCCCCCCAACCTAAATCCCAATCGATTTATTCGACTGGCAGATTCTTGAGCGGCAAGGCATCCGCCGGCTGGCCCGTCGTTTCGGCGGGCTGGTCCGCGGGAGTCGGCATCACCGGTTCCAGTGAGGCGTAACCCAGCACGGTTCCCGTGGCGAATGCGATTCCGACTCGGCTGACCTGATAATTCACGACGGCCTGCACCAATTGCTGTTGTGCCGTCGCCAGATTGGCCGCGGCGATCAGCACCAGATCACTCGTTCGCTGCCCCAGTGTGAACAGTCGTTGTTCGGCCGTAAACGTGGCAGTCGTGGCCGCTACTGAAGCTTGAGCCACCCGAATTCCCTGCCAATTCTGTTCAAAGCGATCCACGGCGTCGTTGGTTTCTTTCAGGATGGCGATCCGCGTTTGCTGCTGCTGAGCCGCTGTTCGGGCTAATGTCAGACACGCCTGTGTGTAGTTGGCCCGGGCGGTCTGGTTCATGGCCAGGCCCTGCGAGAACGTCAAGCCCGTAAAAAACGAGTTGCCGCTGCCATCCCAGGCTTGCGAGCTGGTTTGACTGAACGATGTCCCCAATCCCAGCAATTGGCCCTGAAAGACAAAGTCGACCTTGGGCAGAATCTGATTGCGCGCGACATTGGCCGTCAGCCGATTCTGGTCCAGTTGCAGCGCCAGGTCGACAAGTTCCAGTCGGTTCGAAATGGCCTTGTCGCCTAACCCATCGCGATCCAGCGTCAGGCCGATAAGATTGGGAATCGAAATCGGTTCGATTTCGAGTGTAGTGTCAACTTGGGCGTCCGGGGCCTGAATGATCTGTTTCAACTGGCGATTAGCCAGCTTGACCTGCAGCCGCGCTGTGACGACATTCTGTTTTCGCAGCAGCAGCCCTGACTCCGATCGCAGCACGTCAGCCTTGGTGACCACTCCGTCTCGGTACAGTCGTTTGGCAATTTCCAGTTGTTCAGTGGCCAGGTCGACTTGCTGCAAGGCAATTTCCAGAAACTTCTGGCTGCCATAGAGGTTCCAATACGCCTCTTCGGTCGCTGCCAGAACCTGGATGGCGGTCAGCTTGGTCAACGCGTCGACTCGTCCCAATTGCAATTGGGCGAACTTGATGGGGGCCGTATTCACGTACACGCCGGCGCCCCGTAACAGAGGCTGTGTCAAAGTCAGCGTGGGGGCCAGGTCGTAGAAACTCGGACTTGGCCCACCAATGTTGTAGTTTCGCTTGCTGATGGCCTCGCTCAGGATGAGCGTCCCCCCGGTGGTGAACGGGATATTGAGTCCGGGGTTGAAATACTCAGTGGCCAGCGGGGGGGGCGCTCCATACAGGGACGCCAGCGAAGGATAGCCCGGCAGTGCCGCCTGCGAAGGATCAAGCGGCAGCGATGGCGGAGGACTGAGTCCCGAACGTTGAACCAGTCCTTGAAATGTCGATTCAAATTTCCAGGCTTCCTGGCGCACCGCCTGCTCTTGAATGGGGGGATTGTATTTGACAACCTGCAGATCCAGGTTGCCCAGGAGTGCCGCCACCCGCACATCTTCCAGAGTCATGGCCTGTCGCGCGCCAATGGGGGCCGAGCCGACACCACCCACGTCGATCTGCTCTCCAGCCGTGGGCTGCGGTTCCGCACTCGGGTCATAGGCCACCGAGGGCGATGGCTCAGGACCCTGAGTCTCGGCCGATGCGGGGATCACTTTGGAAGGTTTCGCTGCTGACGCATCATCCGGCAGCGGCACGGGAGCAATGGGCTTCAACCGTGGCGGAGGTTTCGACACATCCTGAATCTGTTGCAGGATTTCTGGCGCAGCCTCGTTGGGAGGCTCTCGCGAGTAGCTCTCGAGAAACACAGGCTCAGTATGTGTGTCGAGCCGAATCTGACGCTGAGTCCGCCACCAGTTGGTCAGACCGCAACCGGTCGCAGACATCACGATTGCGGCCAGCAGAGCGAATCGCGCGAACTGCCTCAACAACCGCTCTGGCGGTTTCGAGCAGAGATTCGGCGACTCGACGGCCATGTCGTTCCCATCAAATCGTTTGGATGGCTGTCGGCGGTCTGATTGAGCCGCCCTTGTCCGATGCGAGCCATTCCATTGGCCCGGGAAAACGGTGTTCCTCCAAATATGTTCCCGTTTCCTCTCACTTATCGGATCGATTTGGCGGAAAACTTGAGTTAATCGTTGTAATCCGCATAAATTCGCCAGGTTGTTTTGTTCTTCGCAATTTGCCCCAAGTCCACTGGCTGGTGTGCTGGGTGTGCAACGGTCCAGGGGGTCTGTGGTGGCGGTAGGCTGGGCGCTGGCCGGACCGGCGGCCCATCTCAAAGCGCCACTTCACCTGTCAGGTTGCAGTCGATACGATCACCCCGAATGAGCCCCGAACCGATTGTGGTTCGGGTTACGCCTTTGTCCGTCGTGATGAACAACGCAGACCCCTCGGAGAGAATTCCCATGAGTCACCATGCTCAGGCTGATCATCCTGTCCATGAACTGATTGCCGCCCGTTGGAGCCCGTATGCCTACTCCGATCGGCCCGTTGCCGTGGAAACCTTGCGATCGTTGTTTGAGGCCGCGCGCTGGGCCGCGTCGTCGTATAACGAGCAACCCTGGAATTATCTGGTGGCAACCAGGGATGACCCGGCCAATTTTGAAAAGGCCGTTTCCTGTCTGGTCGAGGCGAATCAGGAATGGGCGCGGCTGGCACCGGTTCTCGCATTCGGTTGCGCCAATTTGAAATTTGCCCGGAATGGCCAGCCGAATGGAGTGGCCCTGCACGATCTGGGTGCGGCCTCGGCACAACTCTCGATCGAAGCGGTCACCCACGGGTTGCAGGTGCATCAAATGGGGGGCATTTTGCCCGACCGCATTCGCGAAGTGTACCAGGTTCCAGATGGCGTGCAGCCCGTTGCCGCTCTGGCGATCGGATATCCCGGGCATGGCCAGCAATTGTCAGATCAGGTCGGAAGTCGCGATGCCGTGCGACGACCACGCAAGGCTCTGTCTGAGTTTGTGTTTTCGGGGCGCTGGGGGACCACGGCTGCGATCGTCCGATAGTTCCCGCCGATTCACCCACGCTGGGTGGCGGCTGCGTCGCACAGCCGTCACTCAGTCGGGTCAAAGAATCCTCGCAAGCCCAGATTGAGCAGTTTGTCGAGCGCGCTCTGCCCTAACTGTTCCGCTAACCGACCCATGGCCCGCGCATCGAGACGCGGGCGGCGCAGCGTGCCCGCGATGGGAATTTCCAGGGTCTGGCCCTGCAGGGGGCCCAACAGGCGAATCCGCGACAGGATCTCGTCGGAAAAAGAAATCGCGGCCACGACGTCGAGGGTCTGATCGGCACCCACAGAACCCCGCGTGCGAATGATGAATCCGCGGGCTCGCGATTCCATTGTCTCGTGATAGATTCGCCCTTCGTGCAGTTCAAAGGCGATCGTCTGCACAGGCATCTCGATGAGCGGGACTTCATTCCCAAGCAGATCGGCGGCGGCACCGTCTCCAGCGCCCCCGATCATCTGGCTGATCAAACTGTTAATTTGCTGAAACAGAGGGCCGGGAAGTACCTGGCCGCGCTCAATCCGCAATCGTCCAGTCAGCGGGCCGGTGGTGAGTTCGCCGAGCGGCAACTGGGCTTCGTCGATCCCCAGTGAAAATTGACCCGAACAGCGTGTCGCATCCGATAGCACGGGGGCAATGAACTTCAGCCAGTCATTGCAGAAATCCTCGGTCAGCTGCACGTTTTCCAGCACTGGCCCTCCGGGAAGTGCCAGTACGCCCGGCGATTCATTCAGCAGCAGTCGCGGCCCGAAATACAACTTGCCGCCTCCCAGAGAGATTTCCAGCGGGCGCAGTGCCAAAACTCCACGTTCCAGCGACAGGTCGAGTTCACCTGCTCCCACTTCGAGTCCGAACAGATTCGCCGAGGTCCAGTTGGAAAACGCGCTGGCAGTCAGTTCCAGCGGTACCACGGGGCGGGGGAGGGTGCCGGACGGAATGCGCAGCGGGCCTTTCAACGAGAAAGGACGGGTTCCCTGTCCGGTGATTTGCACATGCGGTCCGAAGAGTTCTCGTGCCCGCTCCAATAACTGTGCCGCGTCGTAATCGAGATGTCCGTCGAGTGTGACGGTGCATCGCTGGGGGATTTCTGCAACGCGGCCGGCGCCGTGCGCGTGCAGTCCCGCCGTCTCAACATCAAAACGTACGATTTCGAGTTCTCGGTTTTCAAAGTCGACGCGTTGTCGGCCACTGATCTGAAACTTTGGATCGGTCCAGATCGTTTTCCATTCCTGCACGGGGATCTCGACAATCTGATTGGCCTGCCGCCGGATTTCTCGGTCCTGACGGCGCTGCTGCACCCGGGCTTGCCGTTCGGCTCGTTTCTGGGCGGCAAGCTCTTTCCGATTACGGGCCGGGGCCGTCGGTAACGGGGCGGGGGGCTGTGGACGGGCTTCGGGTGGTGGGTTTGGTTCGAGATCACCCGCCCGCCGTTCGACCATCCGCGTCACCAGTTTTCGCACAATGAGGTCGTCGAGAGAAATGCGGCTGTCGATTTGCAGTCGTCCGTCTCCCTGACGCGAGAAATCGGCCGTAGCGGTCAGGGCTCCGTTCACCTCGAGATTGTCGGTGTTCAAGAACTGCCCCATCCGGGTGAGGGCTTCTTTCAGATCGCAGCCGGTTTCGAGGTGCAAGCCATTTTCCGTGGCTGATCCGTGAATCATGAAGACATCCGATTGCGACTCGATGCGGTCGATCTCGTACCGGCCCTGGTTGTGGATCACACCGAAGCCGACACTCAGGGGTTGGTCCCAGGCCAATTCGGTGCCTGCCAGTCGGCCTGCGATGCGCGATGTCCGCAACTGACCATCCCAGCGTGGAATGCCCGCCTGGGTATGGGTGGCGAGGTCAAATTCGACTCGTCCTTCCTTGAGTTCAGTTCCTTCCCGCAGACCGAGGGCATGGGGCAGCATGCGGGCTAAGGCGATCAAGTCGAGTTCCCCATGCAGGTTGATCTCAGGTAACGCTTCGCGTGCCCCGGCGGTCGTCGCCGCGGTCGCCGTGAGGGCCGGCGGCCAGTAGAATGCAATTCCTCCGTCGACCCGGGTCAGATCATTCTGCAGATGCAAATCGCGGATGCGGCAGTTCGGTCCCAGAATCTCGACCTGGCCCCGGAATTCCGAGTGTCCGGGGGCGTATCGATCGACTCCCAGCAGGTGTGCGGATGAAATTTGTACATCGTGCGAGCTGAAAGTCCAATCGCCTGCTGCCGAGGAATCTGGGTGGCCATTGAGCTGTCCGGTAACTTTCAGGTTGAGCCGACCTGAGAGCGATCCGGCAATTTCGACATCGGGCCAGAATCGCTTGAGCAGCGGCTGGGTGCGGGCCAGCGAGACGTTTTCGAGCCGGAGTTCAATATCTCGAACCGGCGTCGGGGGCGCGGCGGATTTTTTCGTCCGCACCGACGGAAATACAACTTTCAGGCCCAACTGCCCCGCGGTGGCCGAGTCGGCTTCTTCGGTTTCAAACGCGACGCGATTCGGCGATCCGTCCAGGGCATTGTTCACAATCTCGCCCGACAAAATCCGCAACACGTGCCGTGTCCCGGTCGCGGCATCTGTCAGCCGTAACTCACCGCCGTTGATCTTGATCGTCTGTTCCCGCACCTCTTGTTCCGTCGCGAGCACAGGTCGCAACGCATCTTCGACATTGCTGCCATCGTCGCGAATTGTGAGTTCGACGATCGGCTCTTCCATCACCGACGTGACTGGTGCCGTGCGCTCAAAAATGCCATGCCAGAGACCACGATTTTCGGTGACCCGGCGGACGCGATAAAACGGTTTACCATCCGGTCCGTCGAATTGAATGCCTTCGAGAACATTCGGGCCAAACCACGATAATTGGGCTGACTCGACTCGAATCACGCCTTCGAAACCTTTCAGGCGGTCCCGGGGCAAGTCATGACGCAGAGGCGACCAGCCAATGACTTTCGGCAGAAAAACGACCCCCAAAACCAATAGCCCCAATCCCGTCAGCGTGAGTGTTTTCCAGATTCGGCGGCGCGCCGCGGGGGCAGGGCTCGGCGGCTGGGGAACTGCTGAGCCGGACTCTGTACGAGGGTTGATATCCATAACGCGTTTCTCAAAAAGTGAATCACAGATGCTGCTCTATTCTAGCGAATCGAGAATGCGAGGCGGAATGGGGCCTGAAATTCAAGCACCGCCTGGCTCTCAAAATCGATTGTGATGGGAGATCGGTACTGTCGCATCGACAATCCGTTCTGTGGATCGCCACGCCACGGCAACTTGCGGCCGACTGGCTCCGGTTGTCGCAGGGAGTATAGGTCGCACAGGACGGCCCAGGCGCAAACACACCGACGTTCTGCAGATCGGGGAGCATAAAAACAGGCGTGCCGGGCGGCATGTCCTACGCCGTCCGGCACGCAAAAATTCCAGGCCAGATCCGTGGCCTCATCTGCCGGTTCGGTGACCGGCAGAGTCTCCTCTATATCGACTGGAACGCGCGTTGGCTAGTCCCGGTTGATCGTAAATTCAGGATAGCCGAGAACTCCCATTTCCG
The DNA here is from genome assembly GCA_018242565.1 of Planctomycetota bacterium. Lineage (GTDB taxonomy): Bacteria > Planctomycetota > Planctomycetia > Planctomycetales > Planctomycetaceae > JACQFH01. The sequence continues at coordinate 12,775 of JAFEBR010000376.1, forward strand.
GTGCGTCCAGGCCTCCAATCTCGTCCGCCTGACTGACGCGCAGGGGAGTGATCAGATTGCTGAATTTGAACCACAGGTAAGCCGAAACAAAGCCGAAGACCAGCACGACGCCAGCGCTCAACAGTTGGGCGTACAATTGACTCGGATCACCGAAGAACAGACCGCGAACGCCGTCATTGACGGCCTCGGGTGAACCCGTGCCGCCAAATTCGGCACCCAGTCGATTCACTCCATTCCAGCCTGCGCCATACTTGCCATTGGCGAACAGCCCCAGCGAGATCACTCCCCAGGTTCCATTCACTCCGTGTACTGAGATCGCTCCGACTGGGTCGTCGATCCCCACGCGTTCCCAGAAGAAGACGCTGAATACGACCAGCACGCCGGCAACACCACCGATCAGGGCAGAGTATTTCGCGTCGACGAAGGCACAGGGGGCTGTGATCGCCACCAGTCCGGCCAGCATCCCATTGCACAGCATCGTGGTATCGGGCTTGAGTCCCTTCGCCCACAGCGTGAGCATCGATGCAAGACATGCCACAATGCCGGCCAGCATCGTGTTGACAACTGCGACACTGATCCGCAGATCCGTGCCTGCCAGAGTCGAGCCCGGGTTGAAGCCGAACCACCCGAATGCCAGGATGAAGGTCCCGGCGACCACCATCGGAACGTGGTGAGCCGGCATCGGTTGCGGTTTCCCATTGACGAATTTGCCCGTCCGGGGGCCAATGACAATCGCACCGGCCAACGCAATCGCTCCTCCCATGGCATGCACGACTCCCGAACCGGCAAAGTCGACGGCGCCATGTCCGAGGCCCCAGTTTTTCCCGGCTGCGGCCAACCAGCCGCCTCCCCAGACCCAGTTGGCATACAGGCAGTACGGAAGTGCCACCCATAAACCGTAGAGGCAGAAGTTCTTCCAGGCCCAGCGTTCGGCCATCGAACCCGTGGGGATTGTCGCGGTGGTATCCATGAACACCATCATGAAGAAGAACATCACCATGACGCTCACGTCTTCTAGCCCGTTCAGGAAGAATCCCTTCGTGCCGAACAGGCCATAAGTGAATGCTGACGGGTTCGCCGGATCGGCGACGCCGATACCAAATCCTTCGTTCAACAAAGCCAGTCCCTTGCCCAGCGAGGGCGCCCAACCGGGTGGCACCGGTCCGTTGTACCAGTTGCCCCAGCCAATGGCGAAACCGTAAATCCAGAAGGCCAGACAGCCGAGCGGGTACACCATCAGATTCATTGCCGCTGTGTGCGAGGAATTCTTGGCGCGACACAGGCCGACTTCGACCAGCATGAAACCGGTCTGCATGAACATCACCAGGAACCCTGCGATCAGGGTCCAGACGAAATTGATCGAGATCGCGTTATGGACGTCGCGGGCATACAAGTCGGTCTTGGTGAGTTTTTCCGGATCGCCATCTCCCAGGATCACCGTCGTTTTGTCGGCTTTTTCGACTGGGGTCGCCGAAGGTGTCACGGCGCTGCCCGTACTGCTCCCCGTCGGATCGGGATATTTGGCCGGGTCAAGTGGTGCCTCGGTAATGTAACCGGGCAGTGTGGAATCGGCCGGTGCCGTCGTGGGAGCCGCCTCGGAGGCTGGCTCGGTCACCGGCGTGGTCGCCGATCCCGGTGCCGAGCCCTGATCTTCTTGCGCGAAGAGTGATGCGTAATACCCTGAATAAACCGCCGTCAGGCTGATCAGGAAAACGCTCAGCCACTTCCGAACTCGACGCGTCAACGTGTTTTCCATCGTGTGCTCCGGTAAGTCGCCGCGGGGTCTGCTTTGCCTCGCCCTCTCGCGGCAGGACATCGAGTGTCGACAGGGCAGGAACAGGCAGATCTTGCCAGCCGGATGCGCCAGTGCCACCCAACAGGTTCTACTCGGGTAACGCCGATCAACGGGGCGAGCAACGAGCCACCGTGCCAGTCAGATTCCATGGCAGGTCGCATCGCAATTCGCGTGCCAGCACTTCGGTACGGACCTTAGGGATCGTCGAGTTGGCCCTTTTTCGCGAGATTTGCAGAAAAACGGTGGCCAGTGCCGCGGGTGGCGTCTGCGCACGCCGAGTGGATGACCATTGCGTCGGCAGCAATGCCCGGAGTTTATGCTGGTCGCGACGGCCTCAAACTCTTGCGCATGGGGCGTTGCGTGCGTAGACGAAGCCGGGGCGATTCGCCAACGGTCACGGTCGGCGCTCAGTTTGTTCCCGCGGATTGAAGCCCGACAGAGTCAGGCCTGGCGGTTGGCACGATTCTGCAGCCAGCCTTCAGCTTCGGTTTGACAGGCCGCGATGGCATTGCGAACCGTCTCCACGAGTTCCTGCTCGCGGCCCCGTTGTTTCAAGGGCGCGATCTGGTGCGGGGGAATGGGCTCGCCGAATACCACACAAACCGGGCATGGCTTGAGAAACAGACTCCCTTTGCCCAGTGCCCGGTACGCGCCCGCGATCCCGACAGGATAGATGGGCAAATCCGAGCGACGCACGAGAGCCGCGAAGCCGGGCTTCAAATCTCCGAGTTTCCCGTCGTGACTACGCGTGCCTTCGGGAAAAACGCCGACGAGAAAGCCCTCTTCCATACGGCGGATGGTTTCACGGATTCCCGCCGCACCTCCCGTATCCCGACTGAGTGGCATGACGTAAGTGTTTCGCAGGATCCAGCCGATGACGGGAATCGGAAACAGCGTATCCCGCGCCAGAAAGCTGACGGGACGCTGCAACGGCAACCCGATCAACAGCGGATCAAGAAAACTCTGGTGATTACTGAGGATCAGGCCGCCACCCAATTCCGGAATTCGATCCAGGCCACGGGCTCGATAGCGCAGCCAGAACCCCAGGACATTTTTCATCAGAACTTGAAGCGTCCACCACAAACAATTGCGGCGGTTGGGAGAGCCCAGTTCGGCGGTCATTTCGAGCCTGCGCCCGCGACTTTCGTCCAGAGTTGAACGAACTCGTCACGATTCAGCGGATAGTTCGGCACGATCCCGGATTTTTCCAGTTTAACCTTCACCAGGATGCTCTTTTTGACTTCTTCTTCCGTGATTTTGCCGTTTTCGTCTTTATCTGTCGATTTGAAGAATCGTTCGGCCTGTTGTTCAATTTCATTGGCAGGCAAGGTTGTTGCGGGCCCTGTGGCTTCCGGCTTTGCGGCGGTTGACGTCGCATCGGCGGGTTTGGCGGTTCCATCCGCGCCGGCCGGTTTGGTCGCGTCGCCCCCCCCAGCGGGGCGAGCGGGTGATGCCGACGCGATGGCAGGATCCGACTTCCGGGATCGACTCTTTTTTGTGAGCTCCTGAGCCGTCAGAAATCCGTCGCCATTCAAGTCGAGTTTGCGGAACGTGGCCCAATCCGACTTGGGCCATTCGTACATCCCGATTTGATTGTCTTTATCGGTGTCTTTCGAGCGGTGCTCGTCTGGCAGCTTGATTGTGTATTTCTGTCGCATGCGAGTCGGTTTCGGGGCGTCGGAACTGCCGCCGTCCGAGCCTCCCGCGGACTGCGCCAAAGCTGCGCCAGCCCAGCCGCAACCTGCCAGTACGGCCGCTACAATGCGCACAGAATGCCAGGAAATGTTCATTTTTTTGACCTAAGTAAAGTCCGGGTAACGTGGTTCCGGTGTTAAATAGGATAACACTGAATAAGATTTGCTGGGAGCGTAGAATCTGCGGCCAGTGAATCCTGAAGTGGAGAGTTGTCTCGGAAATCGTGTAACGTGTTTGTTGATAACTGCTTGCGTTGGGTTTGCTTTGGGGTCAGACGCCGAGACTGAAGTGTCCACGGCCCCTTTCGCGTCGTAT